>JABFSO010000109.1 GCA_013140555.1 Cyclobacteriaceae bacterium
CGTTTTCCTTCGCGGTGAACGTAATACCCAACTCATTGGCCAATCGCTGCCAGGCAATAAAATGGTAGTGGGCAGTATCTACAATCACTCCATCCAAATCAAAAATTACGGCTTTTATCACGCTATATAGTTTAGTTGGCGCGAATATAGCCCAGCTTAATTATTTGTTCTGTTTCGGCCTGAGATTTAAATACCGCAAACGTTTTCCCTTGCGTTCTGAGGGCCCCAAGGGCGTTTCCGTAGCGGACAGCTTTCACATAATCTTTGGGGCTTTGCAACAATCCAAAGCCAACGCCTCCGGCAAATGAATCGCCACAGCCGGTAGTATCAATTACCTGCTCAACCTTCACAGCCGGCACCAGGTCTTCCAAAATCTTGTTTCGGTCTTTGCGATAAACCAGACAGCCGCGCGAGTCAACTGTGACGCAAACACACTTCACACCGAGATTGAGGCAATGGGTCGCAAACGCTAATAATTCTTTGCGATCGGGTTCTTCGGAAATCGTAAAATCCTGACTCTCATATTCTTTTTTAAACCAAGATGCCTGCGCCTCTTCGAGATTCATTTTCAATACATCGATGTAGGGAAGCCATTGGTCGCGATCAACCCAGAATTTGCGCTGACGCTCTCCGTTTGCCAGACACGCAGTGGTTGGTCCGTGTGCATCGAAAATGATCGTTCCTTTGCTGCGCTTCTTCAGATACTTGAGCGTATCGAGCGAGATTTCGTAATCGCTGATGGGTATGAAAACAAAAACTTTGCAATCGAGGAGTTTCTTGAAATCATCGGGCACGATCGGATCCATAAAACCCGTTTGCCGCTCGAGTCGGTTATTCACATCCACAAAGCGCAGACTGATGATATCCCCTTGATCATTTTTAGAGGAAATGAATTTGGTGTTAATGCCTTTGTATCCTTTGAACACTTCGCGCACATTATCCATGTCTACTTTGCGTAAGTGAGAAACCGGAATTACTTCGAGTTTATCTCCGGCCATAGCCGAAAGTGCGATCACAGGGTGCGTTACACAACCCCACTTTTGAATTAATTCTCCCTGATGAGTCACAATGTGATCTCTGGGAATCGGACCGATGACGGCAATTTTTTTTCTGGGCATATCGACTATTTTTTTAATCGTTGTTCCGTTTCAACTAATTCTCGTTCTCTTTTTATCTCCTTCACCAATTGTTTTTCGGTAGGAAGATACGTTTTGTACTTCGAAGCAAAAATCTGTTTGCTCTCGCTTAGCAAACTATACTTCACGATGGTTTTATTTTTCTCTGAACATAAAATTAAACCAATCGTTGGGTTGTCTCCTTTCTGCTTTACCTGATCCTCAAAATAGCGAACATACATGTCCATCTGTCCGATATCCTGATGGGTAAGTTCACCAACTTTTAAGTCAATCACTACAAAACACTTCAAAATGTAGTTGTAAAATACTAAATCTGCATAGAAATGTTTGCGTGCATCAACGGTTAATCGGTATTGCCTTGCTACAAAACAAAATCCCTTGCCTAACTCCAATAAAAAATCCTGTAACTTATCAATGATGGCTTGTTCCAAATCATGCTCATAGAAATCAGCTTTTGACTTCAGATCTAAAAATTCCAAGACATACGGATCTTTAATTATATCGCTGGCTTGTGCCATTTCCTTTTTGCCCTCCGCCTCTTTCCTGATCAATCCTCTCTTCCTGACTGGAGTGAGCATCATCCTTTCGAAATACAAACTATTGATCTGACGTTCGAGTGTTCGGGTACTCCAATTTCCATCAATGGATTCTTGTAAATAAAAATCTTTCGCATCTTCTCGTTCTAATTTGAGCAACAAGCGGTAATGAGTCCAGGATAATTCAGGACGCAGTGCGTCCTGAATTGGAAATGAGGAATAAAAGCCTCTCATGTGCCTTAAATTACTTTCATCAAAACCTTTACCATATTCAGTGGTTAATTGTTCTGACAATTCTTTAAGCAAAAAGGAACCGTATTCGGCTCTTTTCTTTCCCTTTTGCTCTTCCTCGACAATCAACTTTCCAATCTGCCAATAGGCTTGCACCATAGTGAAATTAGCCGTTCTATAAACCTTACTTCTGGCTTCGTCAATAATCTGACGAATACTGCTGTAAAGCGTTTGAACCTTATTTCCGGTAGCAATTTTCCGCGGCATTTTTTAGGAAATCAAACCGTCAAATAAGCAGCACCAAACACTCCGGCACTATCGCCCAGGCTTGGCTTTACAATAGGTGTATCCAACACTCCGTTGTTAAATGCATACTTCCTCACCGACTCCACTCCTTCTGTGTAAATCTCATCAATATTGCCTACGCCTCCTCCTATCACAATCACATCCGGATCGATGATATTCACAATGACACTCAACGCCACACCAAAGAAGTGTGTCATACGCTGAATGGTTTGTGTAGCATGTGTATCGCCCGCTTTGTATAACTCATAGATTTCTTTGAGTCGTTTGGGTTGCCCGGAAATTCCGGCATAATATTTTTCGAGCGAAGGGCCCGAAAGTACTTTCTCCACACAACCGGATTTGCCACAGTAGCATGGCCCGCCCGATGCATCTAAAAAGTTATGCCCCCATTCACCTCCAATGCCTTGTAAGCCATTGAGCACTTTGCCATCCACCACTAAACCACCGCCTACACCTGTACCCATAATCACTCCGAAGACCACATTGGCCTTCGGAAATTTTTCTTTTATAACACCCATTTGGGCTTCGGCCAGCGCAAAACAATTCGCATCGTTGGCAATGAATATTTCCATGCCCAGCAATTTTTCCAAATCACTTTTCATCGGTTGAAAATTCATGCACTCCGAATTACATCCCTTCATGGTTCCCAGCTTAGGGTCTAATGTACCGGGTGTGCAGATGCCCAACTTCGTTGTGCGATAGCCCATCTTGTCGGCCATCATATCCACTAAGGTTTTGATTTGCCCAAGAATATGCTGGTATCCATTTTCAGCACCGGTCGGAACACGATCGCGGAACAAGATTTCTTTCAATCCACCGGGGCCTAATACAATTCCTTCTGCTTTTGTACCACCGAGGTCAATGCCCCACAAATAATTTTTAGAGTCGCTCATAGTTTATAGATCAAGGCTTCCCACGCACGCAGT
The DNA here is from genome assembly GCA_013140555.1 of Cyclobacteriaceae bacterium. Classification (GTDB taxonomy): domain Bacteria; phylum Bacteroidota; class Bacteroidia; order Cytophagales; family Cyclobacteriaceae; genus ELB16-189. The sequence goes on from JABFSO010000109.1 coordinate 3,136, forward strand.
TTTTCCGAGGTATCGGGATAGTTACCGATGACTCTTTTTCCGGTGAGCGGGATAGGAAAGTTAAGATTCTCTTCAGAAAAATTCAGCATCACCAGAAATTTTTCTTTTCCCTCCTGACGATAGTAGGCAAAGAGCCGATCGGGCGTGTCGGTCAGCATTGTGTAGCTTCCATAGGTGAGCGCGTGATTTTTCTTCTTTAGTTGCGCCATTTCTTTGAAGTAACTCAAGATGGAACCGGACACCTGCTCTTGCTGCTTTACATTGATTGTATCCTTGTTGGAATTAATTGGCATCCAAGGAATTCCGACAGTAAACCCGGCCTTCTCCTCTTCCGTCCATTGCATTGGGGTACGCGCATTATCGCGACCCGAATAATTCGCGCGATGGATAAACTCAGCTTCGCTCATTCCGAGTTTATTAGCTTCGCGCCAGCCATTCTGCGTTTCTATGTCTTTGGATTCAGTGACGGAACGCAACGTAGTATTGGTCATACCAATTTCATCGCCCTGATAAATGAAGGTAGTGCCACGCATGGACAGCAGCAAGGTGATCAGTAACTTCGATGATTTCTCCCAGTGCTCACGATCATTGCCCCAGCGGGAAACCATGCGCGCAAAATCGTGGTTGCCCAGAAATATGCTACCCCAACCTTTCGCTGCAAAAGCATCATCCCACGTTTTGAACACTTTTTTAAAATCATTCATCGTCCACGGAATCGGGTCGAATCGACCACCGGAACCTTGATCCATAAACATGTGCCCAAAGTGAAAAATCATATTGAGCCCTTCCTTTTCATCCAGATAATCAAGGGCATTGAGTGGTGTAATTCCGGGGCCTTCGCCTACGGTCATCACATTCGGATAATGAACCAACACGTTTCGCTTCGTCTCGGCTATAAACTCGCGCAAACGCGGGCCATTGGAATAATACTTGCGAATGGTTTCGTTGAAGTCGTGGGTATCGGTATCCGGAAAATCGGTGCGTTTGGAAATGGCCGAAATCACATCCAAGCGCAAACCATCCACGCCTTTCTTCAACCAAAAATGCATCAACTTAAAAATTTCCTGACGTAATGCCGGGCTCTCCCAATTTAAATCGGGCTGCTTTTTTGAAAAGAGATGCAGGTAATATTCGCCTGTAGTTTCATCCAACTGCCAGGCGCTGCCACCAAAGAAGGAAGGCCAGTTGTTAGGAGGATTCGAACCTTTGCCGGGGCGCCAGAAATAAAAATCGCGGTATGGATTGGTTGTAGATTTCTTCGACTCCTGAAACCACGGATGCTCATCGGAAGAGTGGTTGAGCACCAAATCCATAATGAGTTTTAATCCACGTTGATGAAGCCCTTGCAACAGCTCATCAAAATCCTGCATCGTACCAAACTCGGGTTGGATGGAATAATAATCGCTAATGTCGTAGCCACCATCATCGTTGGGTGATTTGAAAATCGGATTCAGCCAAACGGCATCAATACCGAGCGATTGAATATAATCCAGTTGTTGAATGATACCACGCAAGTCGCCAACACCATCGGCATTGCTGTCTTTAAAACTGCGCGGGTAAACTTGATAAACGATGGCTTCTTTCCACCAGCTTTTTGCTGAACTCATTTTAATAAATAATCAGGCTATTATTTCTTATTTTGATATTGCTCTGTATTTGGATGAAATGTTTTCCACGAATGCCAAAACTCCTGATACGATTGCACAGGCGTCAACTTCGATCCAACAAATTTTCCTTCTTCACACTCGCCTTTCCAATTCCACCGCGAGCCATATTTTGTGTCGGTTAATTTCAAACTATCAGCCACTTGAAATTGAAGGGTGTCGTTTTGCACAATAGATAACCACACATGAAAAGTGGCTGAATCTTTTTCAATCGCCACCACAATGGGTTTACCGGCTATCTGATCATTGATAGCTTTAGCATGAATCAATTCATTCCAATCGTACGCTTTGGCAAACAAGCCCATCGGCACACCCACTACCCACGACTTATCTTTCCATGAAAGTGAATCTCTTCCTTCCAGTCTGCCTGTCATTTTTCCTTCATCGTATTTCTCTAAAACTTCATAGCGATCTTTAAACTTGGGATCGGGTTGTAGAATAGTAGAATTTGGATAGCGCTCAAGCCAAGCACGCAATGTCATTTGCTCCGAAGGGATTTCATTCAACTTTTTCCCTTTGCTGGGTCCTGTAATTGCCTCGCCACTCACCTGCCTCCACCAACTGTGTGTAGTGGCATCTTCAAACATGGCGTTGTAATGATCCATGCCCACTAACCGAAATGTCTCCGGTTTGCCATCAACCTCCGGACTGAACACACGCCCTGTGCGGCATACAGTACAATAAGTGACCATCAATTCTTTTCCCGCTAATGTGTCGCGCACCTGATGATGATAGCCAATGATTTCAATCGGGTAAGCTTTTGCTTTTCCTTCTAAAACCACACCAATTACCAATTGCTGATCGCTCACTTTATTTTCGCTGGCTACCAGTAAAACAACAGACTCCGGTTGATAAAACATCTTATCTGCCAGGAATCGAAAATTGAAAGCATAGAATACGATAACCCAAAAACCGAGCAGCGCGGCTACTGTCCATTTGATGTAGGGGTTAGTTCCTACAATATATATAAAAGCGGGATAGGCTATCATCGCAATGCCGATCACACGAATAACCCAAATGTATTGATGTAAAAAATACGCCACATCGATCATCTCTTCCACCTGACTTCCCGGAAACGGCATGATATAGTAGACGCGTGCAATCTCGATTGCAATCAGTAAGACAATGCCCACTAAGAATAAAAGAACCTTCATATACTATTACGATTGTTTAAAATGTGTGCTATTCAAAATAAGAAGCTCTAAGGCAGCGGCTTCGGACTGCTTTTTTTCAACACTCCAATTCAGTTGATTACTAAATTCTTGCAAAATGATCTCTTTGTATTTTTTCAGTCGTGGCATGTTGAAATACAACATGCCAGTTCTTCGCACGACAAAATCCGCCAAGCATGTAGTGATTTCGTATAGGGTACAAAACCAAATTTCAGCACGAAGTAAATCTACTCCGGCATCTCCTGTTTGGTGAGTTTGAAAATACGATAAGATAGAGTCACATTGTTTTCCGTAAGTACCTACCAAATAAGGAGCTTCATTTTCTAACCCAAACGGTTTCAGCTTGACGGCTACTTCAGAAATATAATTTCGAACAGCCTGATAATTTACAAAATCACTTCCTACAAACGGTGTGGAAGCTGTTTGGCATTTCGCCTGGCGATCGTCAAAATGCGTTTCAAAAACGAGGTCTACTATGCGCTCGGCCATTTTGCGATAGCCGGTAAGTTTACCACCCGCAATTGAAATGAGTCCCGAAGGCGAAACGAAGATTTCATCCTTCCGCGAAAGCTCAGATGCCGACTTACCTTCTTCGTGAATTAAAGGGCGCAGACCGGCCCAACTGGATTCAATATCCTTTAAAATAAGAGATGAATGAGGGAAAGTCCGGTTGACAGCATTGATCAAATAGATTGCATCTTCATTGGAAGCATTCACATCATCTTTGCTTCCATCGTAATTTGTATCCGTAGTGCCGATGTAAGTCGTCCTTCCGCGTGGGATGGCAAAAATCATACGCCCGTCTTCCACATCAAAATAAATAGCTTGTTGAATGGGCAACTTTTCTTTGCTTATCACCAAATGGACTCCTTTAGTTAGGTGCAACCGCTTTCCTTTTTTAGACTGATCCATCTCACGCAAATCATCTACCCACGGGCCGGCCGCATTGACGATGGCTTTGCCGGTAATTTTAAATTGTAATTGGCTGATTTGATCCAGCACCTCTACCCCAATTATCTTATCAGAACCATATCTCAGTTTGGTTACTCTGCTATAGCTTAGTGGCTTTGCGCCAAATTGAAAGGCAGATTTAATAATCTCGATCGTGAGCCGTGCATCGTCTGTTCGGTACTCTGCATAAATGGCACCACCTTTTACATCATCTGGATTCAATAAGGGTTCTTGCCGAAGGGTTTGATTGCGCGTGAGCATTTTTCGCTGATCTACTTCGAGCACACCCGCCAGCCAATCGTAAATTTTAAGTCCAATAGAAGTAAGCCAATAACCCAAACCACGCTTTTCATAAAGCGGCAACAACATTTTTTCAGGAACTACCAAGTGAGGTGCCAATTTGTGCACAATGGCACGCTCGCTTCCCACTTCTTTTACCAACCCAAATTCCAATTGCTTAAGATAGCGTAGGCCGCCATGAATTAATTTTGTAGACCGGCTGCTGGTGCCAAAGGCAAAATCATCTTTTTCTACTAAAACCACCTTCAATCCGCGCAAAGCGGCATCAAGAGCTATGCCAGCACCGGTAATGCCACCACCAATAATGATTAGATCAAAAGATTCGTTTTCAGCGTCTTTGATGAGTTCTTTTCTGACGGTAGTTGAAAACGTTTTATGCATTCGCGAGGCGTATAATAAAAATCTCATCAAAAATGGTTTAAAACTGTGATTTTCTTTTGCTTAAAGTCGTTTTTTTAAATTCAACTCTTTGCTTAATTTGGCTCGAATTTCAAATCCTGTTTGCATGGAAATCTTCCTAAAAGCCGATACTTGGCTCGCTCTTTTAACTCTTTGTTTTTTAGAGATTGTGTTGGGCATTGACAACATTATTTTCATTTCAATTGTTTCTAACAAGCTACCTGAAGAGATGCGCAAAAAAGCGCGGAACACAGGTTTGTTCCTCGCCATGTTTGTGCGAATTGGGTTTTTGCTATGCATTACCTGGATTATCGGTTTTAAGGAACCACTTTTTGCCCTAGCCGATTTTATGCCGGATTGGCTGATTAGTTTCTTTGGCTTTCATGCCGATCACACTTTCAGTGGTCGAGATTTAATTCTTTGTTTTGGTGGATTTTTTCTGATCGCGAAAAGCACGATGGAAATTAACCACGAAATGGAAGGCGATGAAGAAGAAGAAGGTGGCGCCAAAAAGGCGGCTGTTACGTTTACAGCAACCATTGTCCAAATTATTATTTTGGACATTATATTCTCTTTCGATTCTATTTTAACAGCTGTGGGTATTGTGCCCCCAGAGCAAGTTTTGATTATGATCATTGCCGTAATGGTTTCCATTTTAGTGATGATGTTCTTCTCGGGAACTATCAGTGATTTCATTCGCAATCACCCTTCCATGGAGGTATTGGCACTCGGATTCTTGATCTTGATCGGATTTACATTGGTATTGGAAGGATTCCACAACGAAATCCCGAAAGGGTATATCTACTTCGCAGTAGCGTTTTCTTTGTTGATTGAGTTTACCAACATCCGCGTAAAGAAAAAGAGAAACGCCAAAAAGCCGGTAAAACTGCATAAGTCTTTCAGCGACAAGGAAATCGAAGACGCGATTCGAAAAGAATAAATATGGAGACGGTTGATCTTCGCTATCCGATCGGAAAATTTCAAGCAAAGGAAAGTTATTCGAAAGAAGAAGTGGCTGCGTTTATTCATCGCATTGAATCACTGCCATTAAAATTGAATATTGCTGTCTCTACATTGAATGATAAACAGCTCGATACACCCTACCGCGATGGGGGCTGGACGCTTCGCCAAGTGATACACCACATGGCTGATAGCCACAGCAACGCCTACATTCGCATCAAATGGACCATCACGGAATCTACCCCAATGATAAAAGCCTACGATGAAAAATTGTGGGCCGAAACTCCGGACGCGTCATTGCCGATTTTTCTTTCGTTGAATGTTCTACAGGCATTGCATGCTAAAATGATCGCGATGGCAAAAGTAATCCCGCACGATGACCTGTCTAAAAAATTCATTCATCCGGAATCAAAAAAAGAAGTGCGCATCGACCAGATGCTCGGCTTATACGCTTGGCATGGCGAACATCATTTGGCTCACATTACTTCTTTGAAGGAACGAAAGGGCTGGCATTAATTTTCCGTTTTCAGATTTATGCCCGCGTACGAAGCACCTTCGCTATTTTTCAATGCCCATATTGAAACTATCTGTCCTGCGCTATTTCGCAAAATTCAACTTAGCCCTTACCAACGCGAACGCATTACAACTCCCGATGATGATTTTTTGGATTTGGATTGGTTGAAGCAAGGTTCAAATAAACTGGTGATCATTTCGCATGGACTGGAAGGAAACAGTCAGCGAGCCTACATTCAAGGAATGGCGAAACATTTTTTTTCCAATGGCTACGATGTGCTGGCATGGAATTACCGCGGCTGCAGCGGTGAAATGAACCGACAACAGCGTTTTTATCACAGCGGGGCTACCGATGATTTGAAATGGGTAATCGATAACGCTTCCGCGAATTATGATTCCATCTACCTCGTTGGGTTTAGCCTGGGCGGCAATCTATCGTTGAAGTATCTCGGAGAAGGGAATGTGAATAGCTTAGTCAAAAAAGCGGTTGTATTTTCGGTGCCGTTGGAATTGCACACCAGTTGCCTGGAAATACTGAAATCATCGAACTGGATGTATCACCATCGTTTTTTAAGAAGTTTGAAAGCCAAAGTGATTGCCAAAGCCAATCAACGTACCGATTTAGATATTAGTCAACTGGATCAAATCAAAACATTGATTCAATTTGATGATCATTTCACTGCTCCTATTCATGGTTTTGCCAATGCTATTGATTATTACAAAAAGTGTAGTTCACTTTATTTTCTTTCAGAAATCCGCATCCCCACACTCATTGTCAACGCGAAGAATGATCCGTTTCTAAGCAATGATTGTTACCCTGAATTACCCGCTGGTTCAAGTGTGAAAATGGAAACACCTTCGCACGGAGGGCACGTGGGTTTCGCTCAGTTCGGCCAAAATGGACTATATTGGTCGGAATTAAGAGCCTTCGACTTTATTGATCATGATTGAGCGTTTTTCCATTGCTGTTCCTGCGAGTATATTAGCCAGCCGCTTTGCAGTGGAAGAGCCAATTGCTTATCAACCTAAATACAATGGAGCGCCTTCACAATTGTTTCCGCTGATCACCAGCGAAGGCCCTCAAGGATTTTCTTTTTTTTATTGGGGATTACCTCCAAGCTGGGCCAAAAATAAATCGATGGCCGAGCGCATCATCAACTGGCGCAGTGAGCAAATTCTTGAAAAACCGACATTGAAAAAGAAGTTATCCAAGCATCGGTGTGTTGTGCCTGCTGATGGTTTTTATGTGTGGAAGAAAGTTGGTAAAAAAACACAGATCCCTTGGCGCTTTACGCTGAAAACTAAAGAGCTGTTTTCGATTGCCGGAGTGTGGGAAGAATACGAAGATGAGAATGAATCGTTTCACACTTTTGCGATCATCACCATTCCGGCAACGGGTTTTGTACAAACTGCTTCCGAGCGGATGCCGTTAATTTTAACCAAAGCACAAGAAGCCATTTGGTTGCAAACGGAAGTTTCGGAACCGGAATTGGATTCGGTGTTAACCAGCGCATTTGGCGAAGCAATGGAAGGATACACGGTGTCGCCTCAAATCAATTCCATTGAAGCGGATAAGCCTTCGCTCATGTTACCCATGCCTGCGGCTGATCAGTTTGGCAACCTTACATTGTTCGATTGAGCAAACCCATATTTTGTTGAAACCATTCTTTGGCTGAGTGGGCTCTTTGCTCGGCAATCACTTTTTCCTCCATTTTATCCTGTGCATTCTGAATGGACTTGGTAATCATAGCATGGGCAATCACTTCGTGCTCTTGCACACCCATTTTACGCATCAGTTCAATGGTGCGTTCGCCTCCAAAAAAATGAATGATTGGTTCCTCCAACGAAACAAGAACCGGCACTTGGTTGAGTTTTAACTTCTTAAACAGAGCTTGTTCTTTTTTTCTAAGCGGATAATGTTCACCAAATATGATCAGCTTACCCGTGATTGATTCCTGCGAAAGCGATTCAGCTAAAACAACTTGAGATGATTCGGTGGAAACAGAATTGAGTTGTTGAAATTCATGTAACGATTCTTCAAACCAAAAAACCAACAAGCAAGCAGTATTTGCTTCGATCATTTTGTTGGCAGCTTGCAGCTTTGCCTTTTGCGAAAGCCACACTTGATCGTTGGTGGTAATTCCTTTTTCTTTCTTGTCGAATAAACCAAACATAAATGAGCGATTTAGAATTTCTCCTCTTCTTCTTTCTTCGCTTCGGCTTCTTTTTTCTGTTGCGCGGCCGAGTCTTCTTTAGGTTTTTTCTTGAACATACCTAAAAGTCCTTTTTTCTTCTTCGGAGTTTCTGGTGTTACTGCCGTAGAGTCACTTGGATTTTGAACCACCGTTTCTGGTTTCACAGGCCCTTTCGGTTTTTTCTTAAACATGTTTTTGAAGAATCCCATGAAGCCCTTCTTTTCCTTCGCTTTTTCTGGTGCTTTTCCTTCGGCTGCGGCACCTTCCATGGCAATGCGCACATCGGGGAGCACAAGTACATTGCGGAAGTACCACATGTAGTTGTCCTGCTCTACGTTGAATTTTTCTTTCTCGATGGAAATAACATAAGTACTGTCCTTGACTTCTTTCTTTTCTTCCGTGG
>JABFSO010000071.1 GCA_013140555.1 Cyclobacteriaceae bacterium
CAATACAAAAGTGTACATGAAAACAACAGCCGGTTTGAAACAAGTAGATGTGATTTATCGCAGGGTAGATGATGAGTTCCTCGATCCGCTCGTGTTCAACCCAGGCAGCATGCTCGGTGTATCCGGATTGTATTACGCCTATCGTGCCGGCAATGTGGCCATCATCAATGCACCTGGCAATGGCGTAGCCGATGACAAAGCGGTGTACACCTATGTGCCCAGCATGATCAGATATTATCTCAACGAAGAGCCCATTCTCAAAACTGTGCCTACTTATTACATGGAGAATCGCGAGCATTTTGATTTGGTGTTTTCGCAGGTGCGAAAGATGGTGATTAAAAAAACCAACGAAAGTGGCGGTTATGGCATGTTGATGGGCCACGCAGCCACCGATGAACAAATTTTGGCGTACCGTTCTGAGGTAGAGAAAAATCCACGGCAGTTTATCGCACAGCCTATGATTCATCTTTCATCGGTGCCTTGTTTTATCAACAATAAAATTCAGCCGCGACATGTGGATTTGCGACCGTTTGCTTTGTATGGCCCGCAGGGAATTGAGATTGTGCCGGGTGGATTGACGCGAGTGGCTTTGCGCGAAGGTTCGCTGGTTGTTAATTCATCGCAAGGCGGTGGAAGTAAAGATACGTGGGTGTTGGGATAATCAAATGGTATGACACATCACGATAGTAATGTATGTTAAGTAGAGTTGCCGATTCTGTTTTTTGGATGGCGCGTTACCTGGAGCGCACCGATAACTTATTGCGTCTCTTGCGCACCGATTACATTGCTTCGCAAGATGAATTGCTCGACTACAACTGGCAGTTGCTGGCGGATTCGTTTGGTAGCGATCGACCGGAGCAAAAGATTAAAGTTGGGAATTATCGACAAGCGTTACACCATTTGTTGTTGAGTCGCCCACATGAATGCTCGGTATTTACCAATATTGTTCGCGTGCGTGAGAATGCCCGTTCGGTGCAAGACTATATCACCAAAGAATTGTGGCAAGCGCTCAACGACTACTATCATCATATTTTAGAGCCTAGAACAGAAGACTTAATCATGAATAATGATCCGGTAACGGCTTTGGATTTTTTATTACGCGACAGTATTATTTTTTACGGAACGCTGGATGTAACGATGAATCGGGGCGAAGGGTATACTTTTTTGAATTTAGGAAAGTACATGGAACGCTGCTTGCAAAATCTTGAGATTGTCGAATTCAAGCGCAAACAAATGGTGAAGGCAGAAGTGGAAACCGTGCACTGGAAATACCTGCTCTATGCGCTGTCTGGCTATGAATTTCATACCAAGTATTATAAAAACGCCTTGAATGCAAAGGAAGTCATTCATCAGGTTTTGTTTAATACACAATTTCCGCACTCCATCAGTTACAGCCTCGAGCAAATGCTCCGCTATTTTCAGCGCTTAGCCGATTTTTCACAGTTGCAACATTTTCAGGAAATAGAAGGATTGCTACAAAAGCTCATCCAATCCATGAATACCTATCAACAAGAGTATAATATATCTGTAATTGAAAAATTAATTCCTGATATTCGCCAGCAGTTTAATCACCTGAATGCCCGATTGGCAATGGTTTACTTTGGCTACTCTTAATTTTTGATACGTTTCGATGCCCGTATTTTATATTCACCACCGCACACATTATCAGTATACCGATTGGGTGGTCGATTCTGCGAATCAAATAAAGTTATATCCATTACATGATCAGCATCAACGCGTGATCGAGCACCGATTGGAGATTTCGCACCTACCCGAAGTATTTGAGTTGCCTGATTATTTTGAAAACACATCCGGTTTTTTTTCGATAATTAAACCGCATCAGGAGCTTTCGATTGAAAGTTTTATACGCGTGGAAATGCTATCGCAACTATTGCCACCGAAACAATCTGCTGCCGAGGTGTGGAAACAGTTGGCCAACGAGGAAATAAAAACAGATTTTCACGATTACCTGCGAGCCGAAGCAACCCACCATCAAATAGATATTGAAGAAGCAACGGTCATCAATAAACAATTTCATCCACTGGATGAATTGCTGCGATTGTCGGATTATATCTACACCTCTTTTGAATACAAAAAAGGAGTGACCACTATCGAAACAGACATTGATGAGTTGTGGAAGCTGCGCGCAGGTGTTTGTCAGGATTTTGCGCATTTGCTTTTGTACATGATGCGCTTGCAGGATATTCCTTGTCGCTATGTCAGCGGATATATTTGTCCGGGTACAAGTGAATGGCGTGGAGAAGGTGCAACTCATGCGTGGGTGGAAGCTTGGCTGCCGGACTTGGGCTGGGTGGGTATTGATCCGACCAACAAATGCATGGCCGGTGAGCGACACGTTCGCTTGGCTGTGGGCAGAAGTTTTACTGATTGTACACCCGTGAAAGGAACTTACAAGGGTTCGCTGGAACATCTGCTAGAAGTATCGGTTCAGTTCAGCACACAGCCGTTTACAGAAGAAGAATTAAAACTCAAACCATTCACACCCGAGCAGCAAATGCGTTTCAATAAAGGTGTTTTTGAAACCTATGATGCCTACCTGCAACGCCAGCAGCAACAGCAATGATTTAAATGCAGCTCGCTGGTAATTGTTTTTCTGAGAGTTGCATCACCCTGTGATAATAGACTTTTGTCGGAGTTGATTTCTTTCGCTGATTTCTTTTAAACTATTAAACTCTAATAAGAGAAGCTCCTTATTCCATCTGTCAAATTTTTCTGATCGGCAGCGGATTATCACTTATATTTATTTCCTTAACTAATTACTATGATCCGCAAACCGCTATTATTGGTACTTTCCATCTCTTTGATGATTAGTGCCTCTGCACAAAAACCCAAAAAAGAAATTCCAGCTGCTGCGCCCGCCACCGACTTCAGCGCATACTTCAGCCCGGTAAAGTGGCGCAACATTGGTCCCTTTCGGGGAGGGCGCTCGGTAACGGCCACCGGTGTCGTGGGCGATATCAATACGTATTACATGGGAACTACCGGAGGTGGTGTTTGGAAAACAGATGACTTAGGTGTTTCATGGAAAAATATCTCTGATGGTTTTTTTAAAACGGGATCGGTAGGAGCGATTGCGGTTTCTGAAAGCGACCCGAACGTAGTGTATGTCGGTATGGGCGAACATGCCGTGCGAGGTGTGATGACGCACCATGGTGATGGTGTGTACAAATCCACTGATGCCGGAAAGACATGGAAGAAAATGGGTCTTGACCCTACGCAACATATCGCACGGATTGCCATTCATCCACAAGATCCTAATACAGTTTTTGTAGCGGCACAAGGTGCGCTGTACGGCCCTTCTAAAGAGCGTGGTGTTTACAAGTCTACGGATGGTGGAAACACGTGGACCAATGTGTTGTATGTGGATGACAAGACCGGATGTGTGGAGTTATCGATGGATATGAACAACCCGCGCATTTTGTATGCGGCTATGAATGAGTATGGAAGACAACCATGGAAGGTAATTAGCGGAGGAGCTGGCAGCGGTTTGTACAAATCAATCGATGGTGGCGCCACGTGGAATAAAATTCAAAAAGGCTTGCCGACACAATTAGGAAAAATGGCAGTTGCTGTTTGTCGCTCCAATTCAGAACGTGTGTATGTGTTGGTGGAAAGTGATTCGGATAAAGAACTGGGTGGTTTGTTTGTTTCAACCAATGCGGGCGAAAGCTGGACGCGCATGACCAACGATCACCGTCTTTTGCAACGCGCTTGGTATTACATCGAATTATTCACCGATCCGTTGGATGAATTGACATTGTATGTGATGAGCGCTCCTGCATTAAAATCCATTGATGGAGGAAAGACTTGGGAAAATATTTCCAATACACATGGAGATTATCACAACCTGTGGATCAATCCACGGAATTCAAAAAACATGATTATATCGGATGATGGCGGTTCTCCGATAACAGTGAATGGTGGCAAAACCTGGTCCACACAAAATAATATGCCTACGGCACAATTCTATCGGATTAATGTGGATAATCAGTTTCCCTATCGCATCTATGCAGGTCAACAGGATAATAGCTCAGTTTCTATTGCTAATCGAGAGTTTGCGAGTGGAGGAATTTCAAATTCCAGCTGGACTTTTTCAGCCGGTGGCGAGAGTGCTTTTCTTGCGTTCAATCCGGATGATCCTCGTTTTGTGATGGGAGGAAGTTACCAAGGCACCATTGATGTGTTGGATGTAAAAGCGAAAGCAAGCACCAATATCATGGCAGCACCTATTGAATATTTGGGGCGGGATGCGAAGGACATGAAGTACCGATACAATTGGAATGCGCCCATCATCTGGTCGAAGCACGAGCCCAATGCATTTTATCATGGATCGCAGTTGCTTTTGAAAACAACCGACATGGGTATAACATGGAAAGAAGTTTCTCCAGATTTAACACGAAATGATAAATCGAAGCAAGGGAAGCCCGGTGTGCCTTATACCAACGAAGCTGTGGGTGCAGAGAATTACGGGACATTAAGTTACGTGATGGAATCTCCGCATGAGAAAGGCGTGATTTATACCGGCAGCGATGATGGTTATGTCTACATCACGCGCGATGACGGAGCCTCTTGGCAAAATATCACTCCAGCAGGTTTACAAGAGTGTTTGATCAATGCTATCGAAGTATCACCTTTCGATAAAGCTACTGCGTACATCGCTACTACGCGTTACAAGTTTAATGACCATACTCCAGGGCTTTATAAAACTACCGACTATGGTAAAACATGGACGAAGATCAACAATGGTATTCCAAACAATGCATTCACACGTGTAGTGCGTGAAGATGACAAGCGAAAAGATTTACTTTTTGCAGGAACAGAGTTAGGTGTTTTTGTTTCCTGGAATGGAGGTAAAGACTGGTCCGCGTTTCAATTGAATTTGCCCATCACACCCATCACCGATTTGCGTGTGCATCAAAATGATTTGATAGCAGCAACATCAGGCCGGTCTTTTTGGATTTTGGATGATCTTAGTTTGATCCGTCAGTACAAAGCAGGAGAAAATGGATTTGCACTTTATCAACCTGAGCCAACGGTTTTGGCGAATGCCTACAGTGAGTTGGATCGTTCAACGGCTGAGTTCGATGGAACGCATCCATTTCGTGGAGTGAACCCAGCTACAGGTGCGGTGCTGTATTATCAGTTGCCTGAACTGAAAGACAACGAACACATTCAATTAGAAATAAAAGATGCTGCCGGGAATGTCGTGCGTACATTCAGTTCGCAAGCAGATTCTACTTTTCATCATTTTGACGGAGGGCCAAATGCCGATCCAACATTATCAAAAGCAAAAGGACTGAATCGTTTTGTGTGGAACTTGCGTTACCCAACCATGGTGGGAGTTACCAATGTGTTTGTTGAACAAAGTTTCAGTGGTCACAAAGCAGCTCCCGGCAAATACTCCGTATCCTTAAAATGGAATGGAAAAGTAGCGACTACCGAGTTGGAAATTCTTCCCAATCCGCTGTATCCATTAACTGCTCAACAATATCAGGAACATCATCAGGTGATGAGCACACTCGAAAATGATGTGAATAAAATGAGTCGATTGGTTTCCATGCATTTCAATAAATTGGAACAACTCAACCAATTGCTCGCCAATCTTCCTACTGATGAAAAATACAATTCATTACGAAAAGAAGGTGCCGAGTTAGCGAAGCGTATGAAACAATGGGATGAAGATTTGGTGCAGCGTAAGTCAAAGGCGTATGATGACATGGAAAACTTTCCGAACAAGTTTATTACGAATTATCTGTTTATGGTTAACCACGCAGATAGTGATATTCCACGTGTGACACAATCAACACTCGATCGTCAGAAGGAGTTGAATGCAGAATGGGTTACATTGGAAGTTCGTGTAAAACAAATTTTGGAAGTAGATCTTCCAGCCTACAATAAGAAATTATGGGATGCCGGAATTGGAGGCGTGTGGATGAAATAAGTTTAAACGTAATCTTGAATTGAAAAGAGAGTCAGCGAAAGCTGGCTCTTTTTTTTGTCAAAGCCATTCGTGCATTTGGGTTTCTGTCATGTTGCCACCGCACAAAATGGTAGCCACCATTTGATCTTTAAATTTTTCTTTGTTTTCTAACAGCGCAGCAATGCCTACCGCACCGGATGGTTCTACGACTAGTCCGGTTTGCCGATGAAGTAACTTTATAGCTTGAAGAATAGAGTTTTCGCTCACGAGCAATCCTTCGTCTACCCAGCCGTTCATGTCTTTCAGCGCTTGTGCGATGGGCACCCGTACTCCAATACCATCTGCAATGGTTTGGATCGCATCATGTTGCACGAGTGTGTTCGTTTTCCACGATTCGATCATGGCCGGTGCGCCACTTGCTTGCACGGCAACAAGGTTCGCAGCAGGATTTTTTTCTTTTACCACACGTGCCACTCCATTTAATAGTGCCCCGTTTCCCAAAGGAACAAGTACTGCATCTAATTTTTTAAACTCATTCGTCAATTCCAAACCAATGGTGGCTGCACCGCACAGTGTTTCGATATCTAACCCATCTTCCACAAAACGAAGATTATTTTTTACGGCAAAGTGACGCGCTTCTTCTTTGGCTGCATCAAAGTCGTTGCCAATCAATATAACTTCTGCGCCAAGCTCTTTCATTCGCTCAATCTTCAACGGATTGGCATTCACGGAAGCAAATACAAAAAATTTTTTCTTCGCCTTTCGGCAAGCAAAAGCCATTGCCTGCCCAAAGTTTCCCGCACTCGCGCACACCAACTCCTGCTCCTGACTTTTGGTTACTAAAAAATCGGCTCCTCTTCCTTTGAAGCATCGAATTGGATTGACAACTTCTATTTTGAGAATCAGCGTGCAGCCTAAGAGTTTGCTCAACGGCTCGTGAATGAATTGAGGTGAATACAAAAACACCGGATCAATTTTCGCAGCGGCTTCATTCACCAATGAAAGTTCTAACCGATGTGAATTCATGATTACTCTTTCTCGAGAAGTGAATTGAGAGTGGCTACTAACTCCGGAAACTTCCGATGTGCATTGTTACATAAAATGATCAGTGTTTTGTTTTCGCCTAGGTGGCGAATGATTTCTGTTTTATAGCCGGGATTATCTCCCGTATGCAACACAATTTTTCCGTCTCCATCGGGTTTGATCTCCCAACCAAATCCGTAATAGGAAAGCGAATCATTGTTCAGTTTGGCCGGTGTGAAAGCTTCTTCCAGTGTTTCTGATTTCAAAATCTGATTGGTGTACAACGCCTGATCCCACTTGAGAAGATCGGAAGTAGTCGAGCTTATCCGGCCGGGCCCTTTGCGATTTCCCAACCAGATCGTGTAGTTGGATGACGGAAACGAATCAGCACGAACAAATCTATTCTTTCCTTCAACAAAGATGTGACCGAGTGCGAAATTTTCGATGGCAGCTTTTTCAGCCAGCGTGCGGATGTTGGTTGACGACATGGATAATGGCGTAAATATGCGATCGCGGCACAATTGAATAAAATCTTTTCCAGATGCTTTTTCGGCAATGCTGGCCAAAAGAACATAGCCCGTGTTGCTGTAGTTGTATTTTTCACTGGGAGCAAACAAAACCGGAGGATGATATTTTTTTAGATATTCGAGAATGTCATCGTTGTTCGCTACTTTGCTTTTGTCCCAATGCTCGTCCATGATGGCCTGATAGTCGGGTAATCCAGAAGTGTGGTTCAGTAGCTGACGAATGGTGATGTTTTTGTAAGGCAAATCTTTCAGGTATTTTTCAATTGGATCATCGTATGTCAGTAGATTTTCCTCTTTTAGTAGCATGATGATAGTTGCTGTGAATTGTTTGGATACAGAAGCTAATTCAAAAATGCTGGCAGTGTCGACTGGCAGTTTGGTTTCGAAATTACGATATCCAAAAGCTTTGTGGTAAACCGGTTTCCCCTTCTGAGCCATTAATAAAACGCCACTAAAGTCGGGTACAGTGCTCATTACAGAGTCCAAACGATCGGTAAAGGTTTTGATTTGCTCGGTAGGTTTGGTGCCACAAGCCCCGATCAATATGCCGACTACTATAGCAAGAAAAGGTTTTTGAAATACTTTCATGGTTAGAGAATTTTTGTATTGCGAGAAGTGAATCAGAGTTGTCCCTAAGTGTTTTGGCAAGAAGCGATCTACGATCATGGTGATTTCATTTTAATTTTAGACTTTTGCAACTCGGAGCTTTCTCCAAAGTTGAATTAACTTTAAATAACGCATAGATGCAAGATGCCGCACTCATTTCTCACTACTTCCCTCAGTTAACTGAGCGGCAGAAGAATCAATTTACTCAATTAGGCAGCTTGTATCGCGAGTGGAATGACAAGATCAATGTGATTTCCCGTAAGGATGTTGATAATCTGTATGTGAACCACGTGCTACATTCATTAGGCATTGCGAAGGTGATGGAATTTAAACCAGGCGCTTCGGTGTTGGATGTAGGAACGGGTGGAGGTTTCCCCGGTATTCCGTTGGCTATTTTATTTCCGGAAACTAAATTTCATTTGGTGGATTCGATTGGTAAAAAAATAACAGTTGTAAATGCAGTGGCGGAAGCAGTAGGATTAACAAATGTGAAAGCCGAGCAAATTCGGGCGGAGCAACTGAAAGCTAAATATGATTTTGTTGTGAGCCGTGCTGTTACGCGTATGAAAGAGTTTTACGGTTGGGTAAATAACAAAGTAAAGTCGGAGTCGGTGCACACACTCGACAATGGCATTTTGTATTTGAAAGGAGGCGATCTGGATGAGGAGATGAACGAATTGAAAAAACGTTACAGCATGTACGACCTCACCGATTATTTCAAGGAAGATTTTTTTGAGACCAAGAAAGTGGTTTACCTGCCTGTATTCAATTGATGTGGTTGCCCAAATACAATCCGGCATAAGTTGCCAGTAAGCACAAAATAATGCTAGCCAAAATATAGAGGCCACCGGATACATGCAATCCAGATTGGACTAGCGAAATAGTCTCTGCACTAAACGTAGAGAAAGTGCTAAACCCTCCGCAAAAGCCTATGGTCCAAAATAAGCGAGTAGAATCGGATAACATTTGTTTGTGATCGGCAATACCAATTAACCAACCTAGCAACAGGCAAGCAAGTACATTCACGCTTAATGTACCGTACGGAAATACACTTGTATGTATTGATGTAATCGATTTACCAAGCCCGAAACGAGTTACACTTCCAAGTCCACCGCCAATAAAAATCAATGCAATTGTTTTCATTTGTTTGAAGTGTGCTGTTCGATCATGTCTTTCAACAACTGAAAGGTTTCGTCTTTCAACGTATTGATATCTGTGGCTGAGCGCTCACTCACCTCAATCGGTTTGCCAACTACAATTCTAATTTTGCCGGGAGCAATCTTCATTTTGCCGGGTGGCATCAATGGGCCCGCGCCTACCACGACCAGTGGTAATAAAGGTTGATTCGTATCGAGCGCTATGCGAAAAGCACCATCTTTAAAAGGTTGCATGATTTCCTTCGTTCTATTTTGTGTGCCTTCCGGAAAAATGAGAATGGAAATTCCATAACCTAAAATCTTTTTCAGAAAGCCAATACTTTTCTTGCGACTCTCGGCACTCGCCCGATCCACCACCACACAAGTAGCACGCGTAATCCAACCGAAGATAGGAATTTTTAAAAGTTCTTTTTTGGCCAGCGGACGGAATTGTCCGCGAATCGTCATGGCAATACCAGGAAGATCGAGAAATGAAGTGTGGTTGCTCACATAGATAAAGGCTTTTCCTTTCGGAATATTTTCGCGACCGATCATTTCATAGCTAATGAAAGTCAATTTACTGAACACCCAACTCCACAATTTCATAAAGAAGTAAGTCACGCGAACGGCCTTGGCGCCAAAAAAAGCGGGAATAATAATGCCCGGCAAAAAGAGAATCATGAATACAGTGAAGACGATCAGCACCCAAGCGGTGTAAAGTTTAGATAGAATAGAGTTCATTGGCGGTTACCAGTTTTCTGTGAGTGATTAGTTTTCAATTGAAGGATTTATTTCAATATTTTTCTATTTTCTATGTCTACTAAGATCTTCATTTGCTGAATGGCGATTTGATTCAATTTTACTAGTCGTTCGCTCTGTGGCATTTTCTCGTTGATGAAAACAGCATTGAGATTTTCCATGTTCGATAAACAAATGAGTTGATTGATGTTAGCGTAATCGCGGATGTTGCCTTTTAAATCAGGATTGCTTTCCCTCCACTGTTTGGCTGTAATTCCAAACAAAGCCATATTTAATACATCGGCTTCACTTGCATAAATGGTTGATGTTTGAGCAGCAGAAAGTTCTTTGGGAATCAGGTTGTGTTTGATGGCATCCGTGTGAATATGATAATTGAGTTTTGCCAGTTCCCGTTTGGCTGTCCAGCCCAGTTGTTTTTGTTCTTCTTCTTTAAGGCGTTGGAATTCGAGTATCAAGTAAATTTTGAATTCTGGACTTATCCACATGGCGAACTCTAAAGCAATATCCTTATGAGCATAGGTTCCCCCATATCTTCCTGCTTTTGCTTGTAGACAAATCGCGTTGGTTCTTTCGGCAAACTCCTTTACACTTATTTTGAAATTGTTAAGACCTGACTTGTTTCTAATTATGGCGAATTCGCCATAATTAAACTCCGGGTTATTAACCTGCTCCCAAATGCCTATGTATTCCAATGTGTTCCTATTTCGCAGCCAATCCGTAACGAAGAAATCACCATCTTTTGCCTTTATCATATCGGTAAGACAGATATATTCGGCATCGCCAACTTTTACAACTGTTACCTCGGTATTTTTTATAGTGATTTTTGCCATTGCTACTTCTTTTTGATTTAAGCGGGGAGGCAAACTTGATTATCTTTTATTTTAACTTTTTCACCATTGGTTATACCTATTTCCTTTTGATCCTAGCCATATAAAACCCGTCAAATCCTGCCGAGGGCATAACACTCTTTTCTTCTTCTAATTCGAAGTTTGAATTCGCTTGCAAGAATTTTTTCACTTGCTCTTCATTTTCAGAAGGAAGCAAACTACACGTCGAATAAACTAACACTCCACCGGCCTTAATGATGTTCGAATAATCTTGCAAAATATGTTGTTGCAATTCGCGAACGCGATCAATAAAATCGGGAGTGAGTTTCCATTTTGCATCCGGATTCCGCTTGAGTACGCCCAAGCCGGAGCACGGCACATCCAACAAAAGACGATCAGCTGAGTTTTCTAATCGCTTAATTGTTTTGGATGATTCAATTACGCGTGTTTCAATGTTTCCTACGCCTGCTCTACGGGCGCGTTTCTTCAACTCTGTCAATTTCCATTCTTCCGTATCCATGGCAATAATACGTCCCTGATTGTTCATCAACGCAGCTAAATGCAACGCCTTGCCTCCCGCACCTGCACACGCATCAACTACGCGCATTCCGGGCTTCACTTGCAAAAAAGGAGCAATTAGTTGTGATCCTGCATCCTGCACTTCAAACAATCCATCTCTAAATGCTTGGCGTGTAAAAATATTTTGACGTTGCTCCAGAAGCAACCCATCGGGAAATTCGATCGGTGCTTCAGTAATAATTTCTTCTTCTTCCAGTTGCTGTTGCAATTCGTGGCGCGAAATCTTCAGTGTGTTCGTGCGCAAAACCACCGAT
>JABFSO010000364.1 GCA_013140555.1 Cyclobacteriaceae bacterium
ACACTGGCGCGTGGTGAACAGCCTAAAAACAGAGAAGGATTTGACCGGGTCTCCTGCGCGATCTCTGCGATGTATGAAATGATTTTGTCTACCACATGCACTTGCTTTACTAAATCGCGGCATGCTTTGATTTGATCGGCATTGAGTACTTTTTGAATGTGCATCATTTGGCTTTTCAAATCATTGAGCAGATTTAGCTGCAAAATTTTCTTCTCTTCCTCCAGCCCCGGATAGCCCACCACAATTTTAAACAAGAAGCGATCCAATTGCGCTTCGGGCAACCGATAGGTTCCTTCTTGCTCAATCGGATTTTGGGTAGCCAAAACCATATACGGTTCATCCAATTGATACGTAACTCCATCCGAAGTGATCTGACGCTCTTCCATCACTTCAAATAAAGCAGCTTGGGTTTTTGCCGGAGCTCGGTTGATCTCATCAATCAAAATCAGATTCGAGAAAATGGGTCCCTTCCTAAATTCGAACACAGTTGTTTTCGGATTAAAGATGGCCGTTCCAATTACATCCGAAGGCATTAAGTCTGGAGTAAACTGGATGCGCGAAAATTGCGAATCGATCGCTTGCGCCAATAGTTTGCTGGTAAGTGTTTTGGCAACACCGGGCACACCTTCAATCAAAACGTGACCTTTAGCCAAGATGGCGGTGAGCAACAATTCCAGTAATTGATCTTGCCCGATAATAACTTTTGAAATTTCTGATTTGATGCGACTTACATTTTCATGCAAAGGCGAAAGATCAATGCGGGTTTTAAAAATTTCCTCCATATTAGTTTTTATAATTATACTTATCCATTTCCTTACTCAAATCACTTAACATTTGTGCCGATATAGTAGGTGAAGATTGAATGACCTTAATCAACGAGAATAATTTTTGAGTTTCCTCTATGCGTTGACCGGTTTTTTTGGCTAATAGTTGAGCTAGCCGGTCGTCTGGTTCGTGCATCAGATAATATTTACTTCGTACTCGATCTAAAAAGTATAAAATCTTTTTGTTGGCAATGGCTTTGTAATCTTTGGCTTGCCAATACAAGTTGCCAATGGTTTGAACAAACTCCATTGTAGTATTTGCCAACGGTGATACAATCGGGATGATGCGCTGTTTGCGCTTGCCTTCGAAGACGATGAAAAACAGTAACCCGATAATAGTTAAATAATAAGCCCAGCGAAGCGCATCTGTCTTTAATATAAATCGCAAAGGGGTAGAAGATTCTAAACGACCCACCTGGTAGTAGCTCGTCCACCATACTTTTTCAATGGGTAGATAGGAGAGTGTGGAGGAAATCAATTCATGATTTTGTTCAGAAACCATGTAATTGTTAGTGAATGCAAGCGGGGTGCTGTTGAGTACAAAATACCCGCTTCCCCATGGTATTTTTATGGTTACAGGTTTCTTAAAGGCATTGGTAGCTAGCGTTTGATATCCATAAAGCAGCGAATCCTTAAAGAAATAATAACTGATATGATCTTTTTGATAATAATAATCTCTTCCGGAATGGCTCATCTTTAGAAACGAAGTGTCAATGGTGGCCATATCAATGTTCTGTTCAAACATCAAGTCTTTGGTCGACAGGTGCAGAGTATCTCGGAATGATCCACTGAATCGGCCGGCTGAAATAAAAGCATGGGCCCCACGGTGCACTTTATCCATCAAAACTTTTACCGTTTCATTGTCAGGTGTAAACTTATCACTGATGCTGATGATGTTTTCCTGATCGGAGATGGAATCTTGCAATTCGTAGATCGTGAAGTTGGAATGTGAAATGCTTTTGCTGGGAAAAACATCTCGGATAACCTGATTGAGTAAATAATTACCAAACGGATTTTTGTCTTTAGGCAAATACGTGGGATTCCAATTCAATGGCTTGGGGCCCCATAATTGAAAGGATACAAACCCAATGAAAATAAGGGATAGAATGATGATATATTTCTTTTCGCCTTTCACGCAGCCCTACTTTTTTATGGTTTGATTAAACTCAGCAAACGCATTTTGAATAGCCGTGTAAGTAGACGGATCAATTTCGAAGTGGCCATACCAGGCGTAGTCAAAATAATAGCGCAATTCCATGATGCGTGGCAACGAGGGATGATTTTTGATTTCGCGCATGTAGTCGTCATTGGTTTTGCCAGGCACCCATTTAATCAAATTGGCATCGGCCAATTTTTTAAGAGAGTAAAGAAACGTAAGTCGCACAGCCTCGCGATAGTTGCGCTTTTCTACAGCTTGGGCAATCAACTTATCAAAATTTAATTCGTGGATGTTTTCGTGTTCGCTGGTAGCCAGCATGTTCGATGGCGAACTTTTGTAGAAGAGATTTTTAGCGTCAATTTTTAGCAACTTCAACACCACGTATCCCAACAATAAAATCGCAGAGCCATAAAGTAATGCTTTGCCGATCCAGGTATTTGTGGTAAAATAAAATATCCGGTCGATAACTTGAATAAGCCAGTAGAGTATTCGATCCCAGAAAGATTCTACTTGCATCGGCCTACCGTATACAAATTCAGAATCTGCTTTAAATGACTCAATTTTCTCCGTAGAGAAATGTCGTTCTACATACGTGGAATCGTTGGCCGGAACTTCCGCGAACGTGGTAGCTGAATAGAAACAATAAATGAGTAATAAAAAACTAATACGTCTCATTTGTATCTGCGCTGTTTTGCTGCTCAGCCGATTTTCCAAAATTTTCCAATTTGCTCATTAAACCTTTTGCTTCTTTTCTTTCGATTAAGTTATACATCTGAAAGGCAATAGCGATAAATATTAGCGATTGTAATAGCCCCGCACCTGCTGAGTAGACAATTGCGCTGATGATCATGCCGGCATTCTGCCAAACGGGTACCTCTACGGTTGAATCAAGCCCATGAAAAGCCGACATGGTAGTAAAAATTAGCTGAGGTAAACTAAAGATCAGTCCCATAAACCCAACGATAAGCCCCATAATAATGATTAACCCGAAAGTGCTCCACCATTTTTCACTGATTATCTTGAATGCCCTGCTAAACGCATCGCTGAACCCCATTTTTTCAATAATCATAATGGGGGGTATCAACGAAAATACGACCATGATATAAATTCCAGGTATTAGCAATAAGATAAACCCGATGAAGATTAGGATTGTTAAGATTAAGAGTGAGCCAATCATAGGAAGGTAGTTGACCTTTACTTCTTCCCATAGTTCATTCACTTCGATTGGCCGATTATCGGTACGAACTTCATAAAGTCGTAGATATTCGTACACGATGATGAGCGATGAGACATAACTCAGAAACAGAAACAGGTACATTAGTCCCATCCACAGCACGGCATCCGATCCGGAACTGAAAACCTCCAATCCGCGCATACCGGTTTTACCTAGTATTTCATTTTGATAAAGGCCATTGAACAAACCTTGTAAGACGATGAAAGGCCCTGTGATGTAGAGAAGTGCTTTGCCAAGTGGCTTTAGGTTCTGTCTGCCAAATTCGAAAGTGGCATTAATCTTCTCACTAAAATCGCGTGTGCGTCTAAGTTCAATTTTTTGAAACATATTTTTTTGTCATTAGTATCGGTAAAATAAAAAAGTAATAGATGATAAAGCTAAGAGAGGCAAGAATAATTAAAACTTTGAATACAGAAGGCATATTCGCATAGCGAGTTACAAAAGATTCAATAAAACCAGCTACTATGAAAAGAGGCATTAATCCCATCACTACTTTCAAACCATCTTTAGCTCCTGCCTTGAAGGAATCGATTCGACTATACGTGCCGGGAAATAGAATGCTGTTGCCCATGCGCAGGCCGGCACCTCCGGCTAAAATAATCGATGATATTTCCAACGTGCCATGTAGCATCACCACCAAAATAGAATCGGCTAACAAATTATGTTGATAGAAAAGCGCAAAGAATGCCCCGAGCATCACCCCATTTCGAAATAAAAGATAGCTCGTGCCGAATGAAAAAAAGATTCCCATAGCAAACGCATAAAACGAAACACGGATGTTATTGAAAGTAATCTGAAAAAACATATTGATCTCATCCGAAGAAGCATAGACTCCGGTGGGCTTACCTTCTTTTATGTTTTCCAAAGTCATGTTCACATATCCATCGCCCATAATCAGCCGAACAAAAGTTTCATCTTGCATCGCTGAGATGGCTCCAATAGCGGTAGAGATTAATGTAATTACCAGCGAGTAAAACATCGGCTTACGCAAAGAACCAAAAAGCAGTGGTATCTCTTGTGTCCAAAAGGTTATAAACCGGCTTTGTTCTTCTCGCTTGGTCTTGTAGATACTTTGATGAATTCGGGACGTAAGCTGATTCAGATACGCTGTTGTTTCGCTTGTGGGATATTGTGTTTGAGCAAACGAAAGATCATCCGTTAATTGAATAAACAAATCCGCTTTCGTATCGGGTGACAATTCTCCATAAAGAATTTTCTTTTCATAATTCTGCCACTTCACGGCATTTTGCTTAACGAATGCTGCTTCGCGCATGATTACTTGCCGGATTTAGCTACTTCCTCCACTTTATTCCACACCCTCCATACGTTTTTATAGCAAATCTTTTCAATATCATCGGCAGTGTACCCACGCTTCAGCAAAGCATAAATTAAGTTAGGATATTGCGAAACGTCTTTTAACCCGGTGGGCAAGCTATCTCCAACCCCGTCAAAATCAGAACCAATACCTACGTGATTGATTCCCACTAATTTTACTACGTGGTCCACATGATCAGCCACTACTTCCACATCGGCATAGAGTGAAGGATTTTGCTTCTTAAATTCTTCAATGAGCGGTTTGGCTAATGAATCCGACTCATTCAGTTTTTTTTCTTCCAATAGCGCCCGAAGCTTTTTGCGATTTATTTCATTGGAAGCGCGAACGGTTGAATCTAAGAATGTAGATCCGAAATTAATTTGAATCACACCATCATGTGCCCCCAACGCTTTAATCATGTCATCGCTCATATTGCGAATAAAGCCGGGTGTATAGTACCGACAAGACGAGTGCGAGGCAATGCAAGGCGCTTTGGATAATTTCATCACCTGGTAGAAGGTGCTGTCCGATATGTGTGAAATATCAACCATAATGCCCACACGGTTCATTTCTTCCACCACTTGTTTGCCGAAAGGGCTCAACCCATTCCAGGTGCGGGTGGTATCGTACGATGAGTCGCAAATCTGATTGTCTTTGCCGTGTGTAAGGGTAATGTAGCGAATACCGCGATCGTAGAAATAGCGGATGTTTTTAAGATCATCGCCAATCGGTGCGCCATTTTCCATCCCCATGGGCAACGAGATTTTTCCGGCTTTAAAGTTAGCTTCTACTTCGGCCGGTGTATTGGCACGCGCAAATTTATCGGGCAATTGCTCGGTAATGCCATTGATCATATTAATCATCGAATCGGCCAGAGCTTTGCCATTATCGGGTTGCAATTGATAAGACGATGGAATGTAGATGGACATAAACGGAGCATCTAAGCCTCCTTTTTTGGCTCGTTCAAAATCAAAGTCACCATCTTTTTCAGAGACCGAAACAGGAATACTCATGTATTCACGTTCGACCTTAAAGTTTTTCACTTTTAGTCGAAAGGGAAGGTCTACGTGCCCATCAGTAATGATAAATTGGTGAGCCAACTCATCGGCATACGCCCGAAGCTGCTCATCGTTCATTCTATCAACAGGTTTTTTCTCCTCGCACGAAAAGGTGACAAAAACTACCAACAGAAGGCATAGCAATTTCAATTTATTCATGACTTTGGTTTTATATTTGAACAGGAAAGATAATTGATCCTTTTTGCTATGCCAACCATAAATGTACGGACGACTCAAAATGTTTTAATTCAATATCAGGTAGCAGGAGTGTGGGATCGAATTCTGGCATTTTTTATTGATTTGCTCATTTTTATAGCCTACTTCATCATCATGCTGGTGGTATTGGAAGGAACCCGGTCATTTCAAGGCTGGACGCTTGTTCTCATCTATCTCCCTATTTTCTTTTACAACCTGTTTTTTGAAATTCTTATGAATGGGCAAACGCCCGGCAAAATGGCCATACAACTTAAGGTCGTTCGGTTAGATGGCAACTCGCCATCCATTCTGAATTACATATTTCGATTTTTACTTTGGCCGGTAGATGTATTCCTGAGCGGCTCAATTGCCATTACTTCCATTGTATTAACTACATATGGTCAGCGATTGGGTGATATTGCCGGAGGAACGACCGTAGTAAAAATGAAAGAAGTTACCGCTCACTCCTCTACTCAAATCTTAAAAAGCCTGGAAGAGGATTATATCGTGCAGTTTCCTCAGGTTATCAACTTAAAAGATCAAGATATTAAGTTGATCAAAGAGGCGCTGAATGTAAATGTTCAACTTGGCAACCCGAAGCCAATCGCCATTCTTACAAATAAAATCAAGTCCATGCTGGGAATAGAATCAGATATGCCGCCCGTAAACTTTTTGTATACGATTATCAAAGACTACCAACATGTAACTTCGCAAATGAATGACTGAGTTTACCAAAAGTCAGTTGGCATTGCGAAACGGGCAGGATAAACCGGAAGTGTGGGTGGCTTTTCGTGGGTTGATTTATGATGTTACAACTTCGAAGATGTGGCGCAATGGCAAACATTACGAGCATTGGGCGGGGCAGGATTTGACAGATGAATTGAAAGATGCACCCCACACGGAAAGTGTCTTTGAAAAATTTCAGGTTATAGGCACATTGCAGCCGAGTAGTTAACAGCAACTCCAAAGAAATAAAAGCCTTAAATTGTAATTACAACTTTTTTACTCGTAAGGATGATAATTGTAGCAGACAGTGGTGGATCGAAAATTGATTGGCGACTACTAAAGCAGGATGGCTCCATCGCGCAAGCACAAAGCTCCGGGTTCAATCCTTATTACCAACCCATCGAGCATCTACAGCATATTTTGAAAGATTCATTGCTGCCGGTTGCAACCGAATCAGTCACTAAAATTTTTTTCTATGGCACCGGTGTTTCGTCAGAAAAAAACCAACGCATTATTCAAGAAGCATTTTTGACTCATTTCAAAGATGCGCAGATTGAAGTGGGCTGGGATTTGCTGGCAGCCGCTCGCGCTTTGTGTGGCCGCGAACCCGGCATTGCCTGTATTTTGGGAACGGGCTCTAACTCGTGCCTGTACAATGGCGAAAAAATCATAGGCAATGTGGCCAATCTCGGTTGGATTTTGGCCGATGAAGGGTCAGGCACTTCACTCGGTAAAAAAATAATATTCGATCGCTTTAGAAAAAAAATGCCCGCTAAGCTCGAAGAACAATTCAATGCCCGCTTTCCGTGGTCGCGTGAAGAAGTGCTCGAAAAAGTTTATCAACAAGAGAAACCCGGAGCCTTTCTGGCCAGCTTTGCCAAATTCATCTTTCAGCATTTGAAAGAACCCTATTGCTACAATCTGGTGTACGAAAGTTTCTCGGAGTTTTATGAGAATAATGTGATGAAGTACGACAACTATCAAAATCTGAAAGTACACTTCACCGGCTCTATTGCTTTTTATTTCAGCGATGTGCTGCGTCAAGTTGCCAATGACAAGGGCATTACCGTAAAAAATATTCTCGAAGGCCCTATTGCCGGGCTCACCTTGTTTCACCAAAAAGACATTCAATAACTGTGACTACCACTGAAGCTTCATCTCTGCATGATCATCTCGATAAAATGGAGGTGGCCGATCTTTTGTCTCGTATCAATCGTGAAGATAGCACAGTGCCTGCTGCAGTTGAGAAAGCCATACCGCACATTGAGCGATTAGTAAAAGCCATTGTGACTAAAATGAAAGCCGGAGGCCGCTTATTCTATATCGGTGCCGGCACAAGCGGCCGACTCGGCATCTTAGATGCTTCCGAGATTCCTCCTACTTATGGGGTATCGCACGGCATGGTGATTGGTTTGATTGCCGGTGGCGATAAAGCCATTCGCAGTGCGGTAGAAAATGCCGAAGACGATGAGCAGCAGGCGTGGAAAGACCTCGAAGCGTTTTCAATCAACCAAAATGATGCGCTCATTGGCATTGCAGCTTCGGCCGCACCCCTTATGTAATTGGTGGCGTAAAAGAAGCTAGAAAGCACCAAGTGATTACGGGCTGCATTACTTGCAACGAAGGCAGCGAATTGGCTGCAGCCGTTGACCATCCGATTGAAGTAGTAGTAGGGCCGGAGTTTGTAACGGGAAGCACTCGCATGAAGGCTGGCACGGCACAAAAGTTAGTGCTCAATATGATTTCTACTGCCGTAATGATTCAGCTTGGACGGGTGAAGGGCAATAAAATGGTAGATATGCAACTCACCAATCACAAGTTGGTGAAACGTGGAGCTCGCATGATTATGGAAGAATTGAAAGTAAGTGCCGAGGAAGCCGAAATTTTATTGACCGAATTTGGCAGCGTGCGCAAAGCCATCGATAGTCGAAAATAACTATTAAGCACTCCTAAAAAGTCCAGCACCCTTCTCTCTGTGGAGAAGGGAAATGGTTGAGGTGATAAAAAGAAGCTTTTTAGTGGTGCCTTACAGCAAAGGCAGTTGTGCACTACTTACTTCTATGTCTAGTGGCACTAGGTAATTGCGTTTCGATTTAAGTTCTACGCACAAGGCGCGTGTTCTACGAACCTTGCCTTTTTTGTACCACTTCCCTTGTAGCCCGAAAATGCTTCCTTCCGGCAACTGAGATAAAAAAATAGCTTTTCCCGCTTTTTCATCATGTTGCCGAAATGCGGTTGTCAGTTCTGAATCAGAAAAGCTGGAAGCCATCGGGTCGGCCATGTGTTTTTTTAGAATAACCAGCAATGATGCTGGGTAGATTTCCCGGTTGAGCACCGGATGCATCAATTCCTGAAATTTCGATTTCCATTGATTTCCATGAGCCAATACACGCGATCCGTGAATGGCGTGTACTTTCAAATGAGCCACCTCATGGATGTATGTGGTTAAGAATAAGTAGGGATGCAAATCTTTATTAATGGTGATTTGCTGCGTGCGCCCCGGCCGGTAGCTGAAGTCACCCACTTTGGATGCCCGCGTTTTGGTGGTTTTAAAAATAAACGGACTTTCTTCCCATAAACGAAAACAATAATCGAGTGCGGCTGCAGGAATATGCTCGGAAAGTATTTTTCGGACGTTTTCGGAATTCATAGGCAATAAAAAAAGGCTTTATCACTAAAGCCTTTCCCGGGAAACAATCTTTGTGAGATTGATTACTTAACAGCAGCAGAATCAACTTTCGTTGTATCAGCTGCAGCAGTAGCGGCAGCAACAGCTGCAGCAACTGAATCAGCTACACGAATTGAATCAGCTTTAGCTTTAGCAGCAGCTTCTTCTTTAGCTTTGCCACCACCGCAAGCTACCATTGCTACTGCAAAGGCACATACGATAACAGATGCGATAAATTTTTTCATAGTTTACAGGTTATTAAAATTTTGCGCAAAGGTAGCAGAAACGGGCAGATTTGGAGCGATACGTAAGAAAAAATTATACTTTTTTGCCAATAGAGCATCTAAATCAGATCCTACCTATCAATCATTAGGCAAATCAATCGTTTGTTATTACTTCTTCCGGAAGAATAAACGAATGGGTACTCCTTCAAAATCAAATTTTTCTCGAAGTCTATTTTCCAAAAACCGCTGATATGACTCCTGAATATATTGAGGCAGGTTACAGAAAAAAGCAAAGGCCGGAGACTTAGCCGTCACCTGCGTAATGTATTTTATCTGGATATGTTTGCCCTTCATGCCTGGTGGTGGGTAGTGGACTATTTCCGGGAGCATTGCATCGTTCAGTTGAGAAGTAGGAATGCGCTTCGTTTTATTGTTGAAAACTACCACCGCTTTTTCAATAACCTGAAATATCCGCTGTTTGGTCAATGCAGACGCGAATATCATTGGGATATAATCGATGGGTGCCAGTTTCTCCAACATGTCCTTCTTGAAGGTGTCAGCCGTTTTGGTGTCTTTCTCAATCAGATCCCACTTATTCACCATAATCACAATGCCCTTATTCTGCTTTTGCGCCAGCACAATAATATTGATGTCCTGTGATTCCAAACCTCTTTCGGCATCGACAACTACGATAACCACATCACTTTCTTCCAAAGCCCGAAGCGATCGCAATACCGAGTAAAATTCTACGTCCTCTGTCACCTTGCTTTTCTTACGAATACCGGCCGTGTCGATCAGAATAAAGTCGTTGCCAAACATTTTGTAACGCGAGTGAATGGCATCGCGCGTTGTGCCTGCCTCGTCTGTTACAATACTGCGCTCGTTACCGAGCAGAACATTCAACAAAGATGATTTTCCCGCATTCGGTCTCCCTACAATTGCAATTTTAGGAATGCCTGCATCCGGATCTTCAACACCTTCGCTGGCAAAGGTTTTTACTAATGCATCGAGCAACTCTCCGGTTCCTCCACCATTTTCAGAAGAAATCGGAAATACCTCACCCATGTTTAACTCATAAAATTCGTTTGCTTCTAAGTTTTTGGATGGCGTATCTGCCTTGTTTGCCGCTACAAACACCGGTTTCTTAGATCTGCGGATGATTTTGGCAAACTCATTATCAAATCCCGTAAGGCCCGTTTTGCAATCGACCATAAAAATGACAGCCGTGCACTCATCAAGCGCCATTTCTACCTGCTTGCGAATTTCTGATTCAAACTTATCGTCAGAGCCGGTAACATACCCTCCCGTATCGATTACGGTAAAAAACTTGTTAGTCCACTCAGCATAACCGTAGTGGCGATCGCGGGTAACGCCCGGCATATCGTCCATAATGGCCTGCCGCTGCTCTACCAATCGATTAAAAAAAGTAGATTTTCCTACGTTTGGCCTTCCTACAATTGCTACAATATTTGCCATAAGATTTTAAAGCCGGGGCATAAGCCCATAAATGAATGTTTGAGGCTGCAAGTTAAGTCAATAGTGCCTAATTGAGAGCACTTTATTCCAGATAGCCAAAATGCTTGAGCTTCAGTCTGTGTTTGCGCCAGTTATCGGCCACTTTTACATGGGTTTCCAGAAATACTTGTTTGCCAAAGAAGGATTCGAGGCTTTTGCGAGCCTCGGTACCCACTTTTTTCAGTGAACTGCCTCCTTTTCCTATCAAAATTCCTTTTTGGGAATCGCGCTCCACGTAAATGGTAGCGCGAATCTTAATGATCTTTTCTTCTTCCTTAAAGGATTCAATACCTACTTCCGAGCTGTAAGGAATCTCCTGATCGTAGTTGGTAAATATTTTTTCACGAATCATCTCAGCCGCAAAAAACCGCTCACTGCGGTCGGTAAGGTCGTCTTTTGGGTAATAGCCGGGATGCTCGGGCAAATGTTTTTTAATGATGGGAAGTAGGGTGTCCAGATTTTCGCCTGAAACGGCTGAAACCGGAATGATTTCTACGGCCTTGATGAGATCTTTCCAGTAAACAATCTTATCCACTACCTGCGATCCTTTCGCCAAATCAATTTTGTTGATCAACAAAACGATGGGTGTGGTCAGATTTTTTAGCGGCTCGAATAACTTCTCATCACATTTTTCACCCAGTTCCACAATCAGCAGCACCAGATCCGCATCGTCTAGCGAAACTTTCACGTAGCTCA
>JABFSO010000286.1 GCA_013140555.1 Cyclobacteriaceae bacterium
TTAATAATGCTTGCATATTGCGTGGCGTTAAGTAAACTTAACTTCCGTGCTGGGGCAGATGTTCCGACAAAACCATTATAGTCAATGGTAAATTTTCCTGCCTTCCCCTTTTTAGTAGTCACAAGGATAACACCAGTGGCTGCTCTTGTTCCATATATTGCCGCTGAGGTAGCGTCTTTTAAAACTTCGATTGATTCAATATCCGCCTGATTAAGATATCCTATTCCTCCAGCATCTACTGGGATTCCATCAACTACCCACAACGGATTATTTCCTGCATCCCCAAAAGTGGTAACGCCTCGAATGCGGATTGTAGAAGAAGAACCTGGTTGCCCCGAATTTTGTGCAATAGTGACACCTGAAACTCTACCTTGCAAAGCTGTCTCTATTCTTCCATTTGGAATGTTTGCCAAAGCCTCGCTCGAAACTTTAGAGATAGACCCAGTTACTACGCTTTTCTTTTGCTCACCATAACCAACTACAATTATTTCCTCCAATGCCGTAACATCCGCCTCAAGTTCTATGGTCAAATTAGTACTCGAACTTGCTGCAATTTCAGCCTTTTTGTAACCGATAAATGAAAAGACAAGCAAATCGTTGGGAGATGAAATGCCGATGGTGAATTTCCCATCAGCATCAGTGATGGTTCCATTTGAAGTTCCCTTAACTACGATATTTACCCCGGGCAATGGGTCACCGTTTCCCTTATCCTTAACTACGCCCGAAACATTCTGGCTATCTTGAGCCGCGAGTGCACTGCCTACGAACGTCAAAACAAGTAATAGCGCAACACGTCTTAATCTTCCTAAAATTTGTAAACATTTTTGCATAAGCATTCATTGGATTAATTTGAAGAAATATGATCTCGACAAATTTGCGGAATAAAAAACAAATATCAATTTAACAATCTGAATAACAGATATTTACAAATTTTGATACGCTTCAGTCGCAACTAAAAAAAGCTGAAATCAAAGTGGAAGGCTTGAAAATGGCGAATTGCACCGAAACCGATTGATACGCGTTTTTTACCGCAATCGGTTGCTATTGGCTAATTGTTAAACAATTGATTGTCTATTAATTACATCAATTGATGCTTGTTTAAAAAAAATGTAATTTTTTTTTCAATTGAATCAACAAGGAACAAAAACTCGTTTTTTTTAAAAATTTAAGCGTTTTCGTGAACCATCAGAATAGAATCCCAGCCATGTTGATGGGCATTTTTATGGGTTCTTGCATATTCGCGCATCGCTTTTTTGATTTTTGAGCTATATGCCCAGCAAGTACTTTGGCGGATTCCTAGAGTTTCTGATAACCGATGTGAAGAGATCGTGCCATTGGACGAGTACACCAAAAAAATCATATAAAATGCCTTATTGATGGGAAGGCGCGTGTTTTGAAGGAGCGTAAATGCCGTCACCGATTCATCATAGCCACAGCGGGAGCACCTTCTGCTGTAGAGCGTCTTCCCTTCGCTATAGCCATCGTAATTGCACTTAACACACTGGAAATCGTGTACCCACTTTTTGTCAGCTATAAAGCGTAAGCAACTGTGATCATCCGGATACATCTTGCTGAATTCATCAAAGTCTACTTCTTTCGATAGTATCCGTGCTTCTTTTACTTCAGCCACATCGTGCTGCAGTTTTTGGTTGTCTTTGGAAAGCAATAAGTTGATTTCGGCAATCTCTTGCGCTTGTTGCTCCAATTGATGATTGGCTGCTTCCAGCTGGCGGTTTTGCTCTTCAATAAATAAATTCTGTTCGCGCAGTTCGTGTGTCTTAATTTTTACCTGTTCGGTCAGTAATTGATTTTGATTTTCTTTGAGCTCTTGATTTTCATGAAGTTGTTCTATTGTGCGCGCTTGAGCCTGCTCCTTTTCTAATCGCAATAATCTGATCTTATCTGTAATGGCGAACGAGAGCAAAAGCATTTCTATAATGAAACTTAGACCCAGGCTATAATGCGATAGCTCTCCCAAAGGCCTCCACTCGATATCTAAATATTGAAATACTTTGTAGAGAATTCCAAAGGCTACAAAAGAATACGCCATCACCAGAAAGCGAGCCGGAGAATACTTCTTGATGAAGTAACTATGAATACTGGCCGCATAAATGGCAAGAAAGGGTATGATCTCAACAAACCGAAACCGGAACCATTCGGGTTGAACTGTAATGCTGATGACTAAGAAGGCGGTGCGAAAAATTAATGCAGCCAAAAACAGGCGCAACATAAATTGATTTTCATGTCGCAGATTTAAGAGCGAGGCAGAAAACACCAGGGCAAATGAAGTAGAGAGATAGAGAAATATGCCACTGGCATAATAATTCCATTGTGGGAAATCGGGCCACAAATATTGAAAGCCAATTCCATCGGCACTCATTTCATACAAACCAAGACTTAATAAATAAAGAATGTAAAATAGATAATGACGCTCGCGCACAGCTAAAAACATGAGTAAATTATAGAAGCTAAACACGAGGATCATTCCATAAAAAATGCCGAAGAAGAAATACTCATCTAATGCATATTGAAACAACCAACTTTGCGCACGCAGCACAATTAAAACATCTGCCTTTTGCCGGGAGGTAAGCTTGACGTAATAGGTTATTTCTTGATTTGGAACAGGTGCGAGTGGAACAATGAAATTTTTATGCCATATCTCACGCTTTCCAAATTCCATTTCATCGCCAACCAAAACACTTTTGTATTTTCCATTGGCATCGGGCGAATAGAACTCGAGATGATCGATGGTCTGATCAAAAAACTCGATCACCCAATTTCGATTGGTAGCAGCCGGAAAAGCTATTTTTACTCGAAACCAATAGGTAGACTGACGATGCTCATTGGTGGGATTAAACCTTATACTGGGTAAGAATTTTGAATTCCATTGTATGCTACTTACCTCGTTAATAGTCAACTCGCTACTCACATCTTCCAACCATTCGATCTCTTTAAAGTTGAATAAGTGCTGATCTACACTGTCGGCCAATGGTACAACCATTTGTGCATACAATGGCAAAGCCAAGAAATGGAATATGAAGAGAATGGCTGAATGATATACCCGTTTCATTGCCGCGCTAAGCTAAGCACAATTTAAGCAGGGTTGAAAATTGTAGTTGATAAGATTGAAAAGCCAAGTAGGAAGAATCCCTATTTTTTTCGTGACTTTGATTTACTAAGTGGCTTTTGAATGCCCTTCTGTAATTGCTCCTTCTCTTCCATGCAGGCAATGAGCTTTTTGCGACATTCGTTCAGATCGGCTTGCAGGCCGTAGGTTGCAGATGGTTCTTGCACTCCACCCCGTGCTGGTTCTTCAAACATGAGACTAATCAGATTCTCATCAAATACTTCTTTCCACTTGATAGCAAGTGCTAACGAAGGCATACTGGTACCTTTCGTATAAGATAAGATGGCTTCACCGGAAACACCCAGCATTCTGCCGAGCGAGGCTTTGCCTTTTACTTTCTTGATCTTTTCTTCAAGAATATCAACGAGTTGTCTCACTATCCTAAATATTTTTAGATTAATGCTTTTAAATCCTAAATATTTTCAGGACAATTGCATCGCAATTCAAATATAATCAAATGACAATAACTGAAGATCTGCGAAAGCGAATTGCTCCCCATTTGCCGGATTCATTTAGAGGTATCATTGCCAAGCAAACTGGCTACAGCGAAAGCATGGTCAGCAAAGTGCTGAACGAAGGTCAGCCGAACGTAAAAATTGTAGCGGCATTGATTGAACTAGCCAAGAAAACCAAAGAGGAAAATGAGAAAGAGCAAGAACGGCTTAGGCGCTTGGCCGATCAACTTTAGTCACTTTTCCATTGCCTAAGATTTCCTATGTATCTCGTTCGATTCAACACTAAAACATATCGGTTTCAATCGAAGGATGATGCTCTGGGCTTTGCTAAAACCTGGAGCCTGCTAGTTGAAGAAAAATGGGATGACAGCGTACCTCGCATATTAGTTGCTCAATCCAGCCACGCGCTGGACACTGTTGCTAATCTGCCCTCAAGAACCGCCATCATTGACCTGATCAAAACCTACGACTTAGAATGGTGTAGCTCTATCCACTTAAATTAAGATCATAAAAAAAGCCTCAACTTCAATTAAGAAGTGAGGCTTTTAAGCGGTCCGGACGGGACTCGAACCCGCGACCTCCTGCGTGACAGGCAGGCATTCTAACCAGCTGAACTACCGGACCAATATGTCAATTTAAAACTACCTGATATCGACCCTTTATCGTCACTTAGGGACTGCTCAAGATTTGCTTTGAACACTCAGACAATTGCTAAACGAGGCGCAAAGATAACTTTGCGTTTCATTAATCCAAAAAAAACATTTCAGATATTTTTCTAGCGTCTCTTTGGCTTCATGAACTCAGAAGCTCTTTTCTTCAAAATGCCCACTTCGCGAAAGCGATAACCGAACACCAATCGGAAGGCGCCATTACGGTTGGACAAGTGAACGTTCTCATAATCAATCTCTACCGATTGATAGGTGTAGGTAATGCCGGCAAAAAATCGCTCTGAGTTTAAGCCACCGGTGATGCGCCAATTAATGTAAGGTCGCACGGCTACCAACGAGTTATGATTCGATTGTTTGCTGTAATCAAAGAACTGAAGCACAGGCCCCACAGCCACATTACTGCCAATAAACCAATTTTTATTCAGCACAAGGTTGTAACCGTAGCCGCCAGCCAAAGCAATGGTTTCATATTTCATATGATCAAAGCCGCCTTGCGCATCCAGAGTATTTTGGTGGTATTGATTGTATACTAATGAGTCAGCGCCTAAGGCAAATTGGTTGAATGAAATACTCATCATGGGCGATCCGGCACTTCGCAACTGGCGTTCGTAAAAATTATAAATAGCGCGTACCGAATACTTCCTTTTATTCGAAAAATAAATAGCCGAAATACCTCGGTTGCTAGTCACAATGTCTCTTCGCTGAAGCTTAGGAATTCCGCTGGGGATCGGCACTTGCGAGTCTTCGAGGTAATAGCCCTTATAATCTTCCTGATACAAATCCACATCCCAATTTTTGCCCACCAAGCTTGCCTGAATGTCAAACGAATTGGACTCACCATATTCGACAATGCTGGATGATGGACTCGGGATTGCCACAATGAATTGAAAGCCCACTTCAAACAAGTAAAAACCTAGCCCGGTGTGGAAGCGAATGTTGGGGCTGAAAGTAAGATTGCTATTGGTATTCGATGCGTTCTGCAAAACAAAGGATGAGGCACGTTGCCGAAAGACCGGCCAAACGAAAAAGTAATCCGGAAATCGTTCGATGTACTGGGCTCGTGAAATGGAATCCAGGTACTCCTTTTGAGCAAATAAAGAAGTGCAGGTTAATAAGAGGGGGATGATAACTAAAGAACGCACCGGCTAACTCGCCTTTCGATGGCGGGTCGGTTCCTTTTTCTCTTTTGCTGTTGCACCCACTGCTTTCTCCATTGGCTTCTTCTTGGCTTCTATACTAGCCTTTAATGCCGTCATAATGTCCACCACCTTCGGCTCTTCTTCAGTAACCATCACAATCTCTTTACCTTCAATCTTCGCATCGATGATGGACTTCAACGCATCGTAATAATGGTCTTTCATTTCGATCTTAGCAAAGGTAGTCGACATCGAATCGACCAGCGTCTTTGCTAATTTCAATTGCTCTTTATCGGTCTTAACGTCAATCAGTTGTGGTACTTCACCAATATTTTTAACTTCATTCGGGTACCGAAGGCGATACATCAAAATACCACCCTCATGCGGGGTCAGTAACACAGGTGTCTCGCGATCGCGCAACACCACTTTGCCCACTCCTACTTTTCCGGATTCTTTCAAAACTTCTTTTAATAAGCCGTATGTTTTGGCGGCCAAGTCTCCATCTGGGCCGATAAAATAAGGAGCTTCGAACAAAGTAGGATGTACTTCGGTTGTATTCACGAAGCCTTCAATCTCAATCACCTTTTCGCTCTTCAGTTTTACTTTGTCCAAATCCGTTTGCTCAATGATCACATACTGACCCGGCTCATATTGATAGCCTTTTACAATCTCCTCCGAACGCAAAGGCTGCCCCGTTACCTTGTCTTTCTTCTCATAACTCACTGGATTATGACCTTCCTTCGAAAGCAAGTTGAAGCTGATGGTTTGCCCCGTATCAATGGCATTATAAATCCGAACGGGAATAGTAACGAGAGAAAATTGGATGTGTCCTTTCCAGATAGCTCGCATAAACAATGGGATTAACTTAGTTTAAAAAATGAGGTACAGGCTATTAAAGTACTGTAAATGAAGTACTTTTTGAATAAAAAAGCAATACCCCAAACCCGGAGTGGCTAATCTAAAGTTTGACGTAAGAGGTCGTATCGACAGAGGCTTTCAACTCATTTAAGAGGTTATAGAGCCCATAATACGTGCGATTGATGTACAAGGCATCTTTTACACCTCTGGCTTTTTTAGATTCTCTGAACTCCTTCATTTTACCAATTTCCTCTCCGAACTGATACAACTGCCGGAAATATTCTGAATCTGAAAAGTCGAAGCGTGGTGTGCGGAATGGTCTGCCCAGTAGCTCAACTAATTTTGAAAAAGTTTGAATAAAGAAGCGTTTATCTTCATCGGTGTCATCATCGTAAATGAAGCGAAGCTCTTTGAAAACGCGCAATTTCTTTTCTTCATTTCGAAGGATATCCGGGTGTAAAAGTTGAAAGTAGGTTTTATGAAAAGAAGTTGGAATCACTTTCACACAACCGAAATCAATCACACCTAGTTTGCGATCAGGCGTAATAATGAAATTACCCGGATGAGGATCGGCATGCAACGAGTGAAGCGTATGCATCTGAAAATGATAGAAGTCCCACAAAGCCTGTCCGAGCTTCTGCCCTTCTTCAGCCGTGAGGATTTGTTGTTTGAGTATTTCGCCTAATGGCTGACCTTCCACCCAATCCATAGTCAGAATTCGGGAGGAAGAAAACTCGGGATAGTATTTTGGAAAAAACAGATTGGGAATGTCTTTGCATCGGGTAGAAAGATCAATAGAGCGTTGCAACTCCAACTCGTAGTTGGCTTCTTCCAAAAGGCGCGATTCTACTTCACCAATAAACTCATTGTATTCAGAAGCGTTGAGCTTAAACATGCGCAAGGCAATTGGCTTCACCATGGCCAAATCACTCTTTACGCTATCTCCCACTCCAGGATACTGAATTTTAACGGCCAGTTTCTTTCCCTGGTAAGTTGCCTGATGTACCTGCCCGATAGAAGCCGCATTTGAAGCGCTGGTAGAGAAGGTGTCAAAGATTTCGTTAGGTCGCTTGCCAAATGCCTTTTCAAAAGTGCGTACCACCAGCGGGTACGACAATGGAGGTGCGCTGTATTGCGCCATCGCGAATTGATCCTGATAAGCGGTTGGCAGCAGATTTTTATCCATGCTCAGCATTTGAGCAACTTTTAATGCACTGCCCTTTAACTGACTGAGTGAGTTGTAGATATCCACTGCATTATTAGCGTGGAGTTCGTCTTTTGTTTGGTCTGGATTGACCAACTTCTTGCTGTAATGCTTTAAGTAATTCGTTCCGATTTTTGCACCCGTAGAAATGAATTTGGAGGCTCGCTGTACTTTCGTGGTAGGTATGCTGGTCTGCTCCTTTTGTTTGGCCATTGAGTTTGTTCAGTCTAATTTTTTGAGTTCTGATAGAGAAATTTTCCGAAGTCGAGGGCATTATCCAAAACACCTTTGCCAATCAATTCAAAGGCTAGTGTTACTGATTTCTCGATGGCAGCATCTGTCTTCTCGAAGTTGGGACTTTGATCTTTAGCCCAAAACTGCAAGATGAACCAAAGGTGCAACCAAAAAAGATGGTGATAGCGTTCATCTAAATAAGGTCTTTTAGCGACTTCTCCGGTGCTTTTAGCTTCCGCTAATACCGAATTGATCCATTCTTCAAAACTCTTTTTAAATCCTTTGATAAAATCCGGAAGCATAGTGGGTGCCTTCACGGAAGTGAGTTGATGAAGAACGAAACTTCGGTCGTTTTTCAACAATTCTACCAATGAAAAGTAAAATGTAAGCACACGCTCTTGCGCTGTGAATTGAGCATACGCTTCATCTGTGGTCAATCGATTCACCGTAGTGGAAATAAATCCTTCCCAGATTGATTTCTCAATCGCCCCGAAGGAAGCAAAGTGCGTGTAAAACTCAGCTTCTGTAATTCCAAGCTCTTTGCAGAAACTGAAAACGGAAGCTGGTTGCTTGCCGTGCGTTAAAAGGTATTCGCGGTAAGCAGATTGAATCTCAGCCGCATTTAAACCCGTTTTTTTTGTTTTGGCTTTCTTGGTGGTTTCCATATCTTCTTTAACAGGATTGAAAGGAAATAGTTGAGTTTTATTCAATTGAATTCTAATTTACTTTTTCAAGTAGGCCTATGATGAAGTGGTTAATAGCATCTGGTTTAGTGATCCTTTTCTGTCATGGGATAACGAATGCCCAAAGTGGCTCAAAACAACGAACGCCAGCTGAACTATATGCGTTGGGCGAACGCGCCATTCAAAATCAATCCTATCGCACGGCCCTCGCTCACTTCAATGAATGTCTACGTTTCGATCCTTACTTCTGGGATGCTTATTCGCTTCGAGGCTTTGCCAAAGAAAAGCTGGGCGACCTAAAAGGAGCGCTAACCGATTACAATATTTACCTAGAGGCTAAACCCCAAGATGCTGAAGCGATTCTCACCAGAGCTCTACTCAGGTACAATAATGGGCAATGGGCTGCTGCCAAAGATGATTTTAAGAAGTTGTTATCGTTACCTCCTGGTGAAACCAATACCGTATTTTTCCAAACAGACAAGAGTGGACAGAGCAATAAAATCTTCACCGCACAGGGAAATGCAACCGCCATTTATCTGAATTACCTTGGATTGATTGAATGGAAACTGAAGCAATACAAACAAGGAATTGCCTACCTCGATTCAGCTATTCAATTAGAGAAATCCACAGCAGACTATTATGTGAATCGCGGATTGATCCGGCAATCTTCTAAAGACACCATTGGGGCATTAGCCGATTATAAACAGGCGCTTTCGCTGGATGAAGCGAATCCTACCGCCACGCACAATGTTGCTGTGCTATCGGGTTTTCAAGGTAACCTAACTGAATCCGAAAAACAGTTGACGGACGCAATTGCCAAAAATCCTAAACTACCATACTCTTACTCCGAACGTGGATATGTTCGGCTGAAGTTGAAAAACTGGAAAGGTGCGATCGATGACTTTACGATAGCCATTTCATTAGAATCAGGCGAACCGGATAACTACCTGCAGCGTGGCATCGCTAAAGAGAAATCGAAGGATCATCCGGGGGCTCTGGCTGATTACAACCACGCTACCCGTATCAAATCAGACTACGAAAGTGCTTGGCTGCATCGGGGAAATTTACTAACCAGAATGAACCGGCATGCCGAAGCTATTGAGGATTATACGATCGCTATTTCTTTGTATCCGGAATATACGCTTGCCTACTATAACCGAGCGCTGACCTATCATAAATTAGGCAAATTAAATGAAGCATGTAGCGACTTGAAGCTAGCACAAAGGCTCCAAATGAAAATAGACGT
This sequence comes from Cyclobacteriaceae bacterium, assembly GCA_013140555.1. GTDB lineage: Bacteria > Bacteroidota > Bacteroidia > Cytophagales > Cyclobacteriaceae > ELB16-189. The sequence continues at coordinate 9,612 of JABFSO010000286.1, forward strand.
CAAAGTGATGACGTCTATCTGCAAATGAATTAAAAGCAACCTTAGAATAGCTGCTTGGCAATTTTATAGATCGGATCGGATTTTCCCATGGAGTAAAAGTGAACCAGTGGCACTCCATGTTTTATCAACTCTTTCGATTGCTTCACCGTCCACTCGATTCCAACTTGTTTCACAGCTGCATTGTCCTTGCACTTCTCGATTTCATCGGCCAACTCTTCCGGTAAATCGATATGGAAGATAGTGGGCAATACATTGGTTTGTGTTTTAGTAGTGATCGGCTTAATGCCCGGGATGATGGGCACCGTAATTCCTATCTCGCGGCACTTGGCCACGAATTCAAAAAACTTCTGGTTATCAAAAAACATCTGGGTGACAATATACTCCGCTCCCAAATCAATTTTGTTCTTTAGGTACTTCAAATCAATTTTCAGGTTTGGCGCTGAAAAGTGTTTTTCCGGATATCCAGCTACTCCAATACAAAAATTAGTAGGAGATGCGTTCTCCAACTCTTCGTCAATAAAACGCCCCTGATTCATTTTCACAATTTGCTCCACTAATTCAGAAGCATACTTGTGTCCATCGGGATCCGGAACAAAGCGGGCTTCTGATTTAATGGCATCACCTTGCAACGCCAACACGTTATCAATTCCTAAAAAGTGCAAGTCGATCAACGCATTCTCCGTTTCTTCTTTGTTAAAGCCACCACAAATGATGTGGGGCACAGTATCCACTTTGTAATGATTTTGAATGGCCGCACAAATGCCTACCGTGCCTGGGCGCTTGCGGGTAGATCGCTTCTCCAACAAGCCGTTTTCCTTCTTTTTGTAAACGTATTCTTCACGATGATACGTAACATCGATAAACGGAGGTTTGAACTCCATCAGCGGATCCATGTTATCGAATAGGGTGCGAATGTTTTCTCCTTTCAAAGGCGGAAGTATCTCTAAGCTGAAGAGGGTTTTTCCGTTTGCGTTTTTGATATGATCAACTACTTTCATAGGTTTCTTAAATCATGGTTCAATTCATTGATTTTAATAGGCGAGATTGGGTGATAGCCAACGCTCGGCTTCTTCCAGTGTCATTCCTTTACGGGATGCGTATTCGATCACCTGATCTTTTTCAATTTTACCCAATCCAAAATAGCGGGACGCTTCATGGGCAAAATAGTAGCCGCTCACGGCAGCTGTTGGATACATGGCGAATGATTCAGTCAGGGTAATACCTACTTCCTTCTCAGCATTCAGCAATTCAAAAATGGTTTTCTTCTCGGTGTGATCAGGGCAAGCCGGATAACCCGGTGCGGGACGAATACCTTGATACTTTTCGCTGATCAAGGTATCGATGTCAGCATTTTCATGAGGTGCATAACCCCAATACTCCTTGCGCACTTTTACGTGAAGCAATTCAGCGAATGCTTCCGCCAAACGATCGGCCAACGCTTTGGCCATGATCTCCGAATAATCGTCTTGCTTGGCTTTGAATTCATCGATCATTTTTTCCAAACCAATGCCGGCAGTTACAGCAAACATGCCAATATAATCTTCTTTGCCACTATCCACCGGTGCGATAAAATCAGACAAGCAGAAATTAGGTAAATCTTTCGCCTTCTTGTTTTGCTGTCGTAAGAAGTGAAGTGTTGTTAATTGCTTTCCTTCTTTGTCTTTCAATAACACATCATCGGTAGCTGTGCTCTGCGCGCGATAAAACGCAACCACACCACTCGCTGTCAACTTTCTACCGGCTATAATCCGTGAAAGCATGACTTGCGCATCGTCAAACAATTTAGTGGCCTCTACTCCTACTTTTTCATCTTGAAAAATGGCTGGGTACTTTCCAAACAACATCCACGTTTGGAAGAACGGAGTCCAGTCGATGTACTTGGCAATTTCTTCTAATGGATAATTAACCAAAATTTTCTTACCAATAAAAGTGGGTTGGTAGGTAGCTGTTGCCGACCAATCAATCGCCACACGATTTTTGCGAGCTTCCGC
>JABFSO010000017.1 GCA_013140555.1 Cyclobacteriaceae bacterium
ATAAGCTGTATTGTTTTCTTTGGCGAAATACGTCACCGGACCATGCCGTGTGTAGCGATGTTCCACATAAGCAGGCGAGCCATCTTTTACTCGAATCGTATCTTTAATCACGCGCATGTCTTCCCACTTGCCTTGATACTTGTATTGATTTTGATTTTGTGGATTCAGTTGATAGACATACAAATCTTCCGCATCGATATCAAAAATGGTGAGGCCCCATGCCCCATAATCATTGTGACCGATAGAAATTCCCGGAATGGTGGGCTCGCCTCCCCCCACAACATTCCAACCTGGAGCATTCAGATGAACCATGTAGCGCAAAGATGGCGCAGCGATAGCGCGATGAGGATCGTTGGCTAACAAAGGAAATCCACTCTTAGAAAGTGATGGGCTCACAATCCAATTGTTACTTCCGATGGTGGATCGCTCGGTAGCCATCAAATGTTGGTAAGATTGCTCATCTGCGGAAGCTAAACTTTCATATTCCTTCCAATCCAAATTAGCTGAGATGGAAATATCCGCAGGAGTGAAAGTAAGCGGTTTACGAAAAGCATCGTACAATTCTGTTACCGGATTGTTTAACAACTTCTGATCGATGGCGGGATCTAATTTCAACTCGGGAGTGTCCGGTTCAAATACGACCAATTCTTTTACTTTCTGCTCGCCCATCGCTGCGACCCAGCGACTAAATTGAACTTCCTCACCAATATTACCGAGCAATCCTTGATGTCTGGAAATAACCACATCAGCCGTCCATCGCTGTGGTTTAGTTTTGAGTAGTGTAAATTCCAAAGGCAGCAAATCCGGATTTGCTTCCGTAGCTGCGATGTAACTATTAATGCCATCGGTAAAAGCCTGAATAATAGCAGCACCATGCGGATGATAATGATTCAATTCTTTTTTCAAATCGCCCCGAAAGCGAAACAAGCGAGTGCCCTGATCGCGAAGTAGTTCTTTGGCCCCCAACAACTCTGCCATAGTGCCGGTAGCTTGCCTGCGCCACATCTCAAATTGAAAGAGTCTATCTTTGGCAGCACAATACCCTTGAGCGAAAAACAAGTCGTGTTCATTCTTTGCATAAATATGATTCACGCCAAACTCATCACGAATAATTTCGACCGGCTGCTGAAGGCCGCTTGCAATTAGTTCGCTTTTGTTCTGAGCTACTAACGATGATGTTGCCAACAAGAAAATGAAGAGAATTTTTTTCATGATAGTTAGTCTTTAAAGAATGAAGGCGTTTGCAAACTAAATTAGCTTTTAATTCGAATACTTTGAATGCTTTTGTGAAGAGCGCAAACCGATGCAGGAAGAATGGCGGAATTTGAAGCAAAATAAAATTAGTTTCTTACAGCCCAACCCTTTACTTTTGCCCCGCAAATAATCACTCGTAAATTATTTGCCATGGCACTCGATTCTTCCAAATTTTTGTTCGAAGCACTCACCTATGATGACGTGCTTTTAGTTCCAGCTTACAGCGATGTACTTCCCCGCGAAACCGACCCGAGCGGTTATTTAACCAAGAATATCAAACTGAATATTCCCATCATTTCTGCTGCGATGGATACCGTAACGGAAGCAGAACTGGCCATCAGCATGGCATTGGAAGGCGGACTGGGCTTTATTCATAAAAATATGTCTATCGAGGCGCAGGCTGATCAGGTGCGCAAGGTGAAACGCTCACAAAGCGGTATGATTCTCGATCCGGTGACTCTACATATTAGTTCTACCGTTCGAGATGCCGAGAAAATAATGCGTGAATTCAAGATTGGAGGTATTCCGGTGATAGATGATAACGGAAAACTAGTTGGTATCATCACCAACCGCGATTTGCGCTTTCAAAAGAATATGGCTACACCCATCGAGCAGATCATGACAAAAGAAAATCTGATCACGGCTCCTGAGGGAATTACCTTAGAAAAAGCGGAACTCCTTTTGCAGGATTATAAAATTGAAAAACTGCCGATCGTCAACAAGAAAGGCAAGTTGACAGGACTTGTTACCTACAAAGACATTCTGAAAAAGAAAAACAAACCGAATGCTTGTAAAGATAAGTTTGGAAGATTGCGCGTAGGAGCAGCAGTGGGTGTAACTCCTGACATTTTAGACCGCATTGAGGCTTTGAAGAATGCGGGAGTTGATGTGATCAGTATCGATACCGCTCATGGTCACTCCAAAGGTGTGATGGAAGCCGCTAAAAAAGTAAAGAAAAAGTATCCTTCGCTGGAATTGATAGTTGGAAACATCGCCACAGGAGAAGCCGCTCGTGCGTTGGCCAAAATAGGTGTAGATGCCGTAAAGGTGGGCGTAGGACCGGGAAGCATTTGTACCACACGTATTGTAGCAGGAATTGGTCTTCCCCAATTGTCAGCCGTTTACGAATCCGCGAAAGCGCTGAAAGGATCGGGCGTAAAAGCTATTGCCGATGGCGGTATCCGTTTCTCCGGTGATATTGTAAAAGCACTGGCAGCTGGTGCCGACAGCGTAATGATTGGATCGCTGCTGGCCGGAACGGAAGAAGCTCCCGGTGAATTGATCATCTACGAAGGCAGAAGATTCAAATCGTATCGGGGCATGGGCTCGCTCGAAGCGATGGAAGACGGATCGAAAGACCGCTATTTTCAGGATGTGGAAGACGATATCAAGAAATTAGTACCGGAAGGCATTTCAGGCCGTGTCCCCTTTAAGGGATCTGTTGCCGAAATTTTATATCAATTGGTTGGTGGGCTAAAGGCTGGTATGGGCTATTGTGGCGCTAAAAATATCGAGAAGCTGAAATCAGCCAAGTTTGTAAAGATTACGGCTGCCGGTGTGCATGAAAGCCATCCACATGATGTAAGCATCACCCGCGAGGCCCCAAATTATAGCAGAAAGTAAATTGAAAGCCCTCTTTTAAAGGTTATTTATAATTATTATTGCGAAGCCAATCGTTTAACGATTGGCTTTTTGCTGGCTACTATGTTCAAAACCAAGGCTATTATCCGTTTGACTTCGCTATTTGCGGCCATTAGCTGGATAATCTTGGTATTTGCCGATATCACGGTGCTTTTCAGTGACATGAAGGCGCTTCCGCCCGATGTTCCGGTGTGGCTGCCACGCGTCATGCTCGACCTGTATGTGGTTTCCCTTTTCTACTATTACAAATTTAGGATTGAGCGTGATGAGGGTTTAAACTTTACCGACCTGCTGTGGAAAGTGTTCGCCACCGGGTTGATTGCCACTGTTATCTCGTTGTCCGTACGTTTGGTTCTTTTCCTGCTGGGAAGCACTAAGCTGCCCAACAATGTATTGTTTATAGATTTTGTTTACCAGATCAACCTCGCACTTTTCATCAACTTTTTGCTGGCAGCCTTTACCTGCTGGAAACGTCTGATCTTATATCAAAAATCAAAGTGGCTCATTCGCGCGTGGCTGGTTTTTGAATTTATGTTATTGGGCATCTTGCTCTATGATAGCATTCATGTGGCTTTATCAGAGGCTATCTCCACCATTGCGATCGTGCTCACCAGCTTGTTAGGATTGGTGCTTTCCGCCAATATGCGCTGGGTTGCCTATCTCAACTTTAAGCAAAAATGGACCAGCTTACTGTTGCTTTTGTTATCCATCTTTTACCTCGTTTACTTCCTCTATTCAGTTACCATCTGGTCCGATCAAATCACGCAGCAATCCGTCACATTTGTCAGTTTCCAAAGCCATGTATTTAACATTGCGTTGCTTGCCTTTGTGCTTACCTATATGTCGTTTTCATTTCTGGTGGTGTTGTTCAATTTGCCTACCTCGTCTGTGTTTGAACAAAAGCTAGAAGAGGTTGTCAACTTTCAACGCATCAGTCAATCCATTCAAACCGCACAAAGCGAAGAGAGTGTTTATAATATTTTGTTAGAAAGCTCAGTAAGTTCAGTATTTGCCGATGCCGCCTGGCTCGAGATAAAAGGTGCAGCCAACGAGCAACGTTTGTTTACCTACCAGATCACCGAAAAAGAAACCAAAGAAATTCATGCGCATCTTGAAAAACACAAAATAAAAGGCGCACTCGATCAAAGCAGCGATAAAACTAAAAATCTCTCCAAGCACCTGAGTTCATTGAAGAGCACACGCTTCCGATCATTGCTTGCTTTTCCGATCAAAGTAAAAGATGAAACAATCGGTACGTTGGCACTACTAAAAGAATTGCCGGAAGGATTCAATAAAGAGATGACTCGGATCGTATCTGCATTCGCTAATCAAGCCGGTATCTCTATTGAGAATTTCCGATTGATGGAAGAAGCTTTTCAAAATGCACGCTACAAAGAAGAGTTAAAAATTGCGAAGACGGTGCAGCAAAGTTTGTTGCCTACTCGCCTGGAGCAAGATGCCGATTTTGAAATATCAGCTTTCTCTGCTTCGGCCGATGAAGTGGGCGGTGATTATTATGATACACTTCGTATCAGCGATCATGAGATTGCATTGATTATTGCCGATGTATCGGGAAAAGGAACCACTGCCGCATTCCACATGTCGCAGATGAAAGGGATTTTTCATAGCCTGGCGCAACTCGGGCCTAACCCGCGCGATTTTATGGCCAAAGCGAATAAGGCATTGGTATTTTGTTTAGAGCGCGGATCATTTATTTCCGCAACCTATTTCGTGATCAACACTGAAAGCAAAAAAGTATTTTACTCACGCGCGGGTCATTGCCCTGTTTTGCTTTTTAAGGCATCCAAACAAAAATCTGAGTTCTTAAAAGACAAGGGAACAGCGCTGGGCATGGTACGAAGCCATGATTATCGAAATTTTGTAGAAGACAATGAATTTACCTATGAACCCGGTGACGTGATGATTTTGTATACCGATGGTATTACCGAAGCTAAAAACAACAAAGGTGAAGAATTTGGCAACGAAAGACTGGCAGAAGTGCTACAAAATAATGCGGAAAAAAGTTCCAAAGAAATTGAAGAAAGTGTAATTAGTACACTTTATAAATTTTCAGGATCAGAAGATATTAATGATGATTACACGTCTATGACGGTAAAATTCAGATAAGCATAAACATTAAAAAACCTTAACCGTTACAATTACATGGTTCACATTAAAAGACTGCAAGAAGACGGAGCCGACATCATCGCCATAGTAGGTGAAATAGATGCAAGTTCTTCCATTGAGTTGGATTTGGCCATTGCCAAAAGTGTGGGTGAAGGATATAAAAAAATACTGGTCGATTGCCAGGCATTGGAATACATCTCATCGGCAGGATTGGGTGTATTTATGTCTTACATCGAAGAATTGAGAGATAAAAATATCAGTTTCGTGCTGTTTGGCATGAAGGAACGCGTGCTCAATACATTTAGCATTTTAGGATTGGCCGATTTGTTGAACATTCGGGAAAATAAACAAGAAGCGAAAAAATTAGCCGATGAGCTATCAGTATAACACAGGGTGTAGCCTGAACAATTTAAAAGGCGTGCGGGAATTTATCCGCAGGTCGCTGGATGGACAGCAAGTGTCTGATCTGGAATTGGGAGCTATTGTACTGGCGTTAGACGAGATGTGTTCTAATCTGATGATTCATGCCCATCACTGCAATCCCGATCACTTTATTGCGTTAAACATCCACATTCCCGTAAAGGGACAATTTATCTTCGAGATTATTGATGATGGATCTATGTTTGACATTAATCAGTTTCAGGAACCTAAACTGGACAACCTGGTGCACGAAAAACGTAAAGGAGGCTTGGGTATACGTTTGGTCAAGTCCATCATGGACAAAATTGAATACGTGCACGAGGGTGGCAAGAATGTGTGCCGCCTGACTAAAACCATCTGATTCGCCCAATTCAGGCGTTCGATCTCTAGATTTTTACTCTTATTTTTGCGACCTAAAACTATCTGACATGCGAAGGCTGTGTTTTCTTTTATTCTCATTGATATCGGTTGTTGGTTGGGCTCAGGAAAAAAAATCAGAAAAGCCAACCGCGGTTTTTACGGTTAATAAAGTACCCACTTTTACGGATGAGTTTATTTATCTCTACAAGAAAAACCACCAAAACAAACCGGACGATTTTACAGAAGCTAAGATTGATGAGTATCTCAACCTGTTTGTCAACTTCAAACTAAAGGTTACCGAGGCAAAAGCGCTGGGGCTAGATACCACCGCCAAGTTTATCAAAGAACTAAGCACCTATCGCGAAGATCTGAAAAAACCGTATCGAGCCGAGCCGGATTTATTGGATAAACTCACCAAGGAAACCTACGAACGTCTGACACAAGAAGTGCGAGCATCGCATATTCTGATTTCTACAACACCCGAGGCAAGCCCGGCAGATACAGCCAACGCCTACAAGAAAATTTCAGACATTAAAAGTCGCATTGAAGCCGGAGAAGATTTTGAAAAAATTGCACGTGAACTTTCGGAAGATCCGAGTGCCAAATTTAACGGGGGTGATCTGGGCTACTTTACCGCGATGCAAATGGTGTACCCTTTTGAACTTGCAGCCTACAACACAAAAGCAGGAAGTCTCTCTCCGATTGTACGCACCCGGTTTGGATATCATTTATTGAAAGTAATAGACAAGAAGCAGGCACGTGGCGAAGTAGAAGTGTCGCACATTTTATTGCGTAGCACCAACACCGAAGATACCAAGGTGAAGAATACCGCTTTTGAAATTTTTGATCAGTTAAAAGCCGGCCGTAGTTGGGATGATCTCTGCAAAGAATTTTCAGAAGACAGCAACACCAAAGATAATGGTGGAAGGCTTCGACCTTTTGGAGTAGGTGCACTTGCCTCGGTGCCTGAGTTTGAAAGCACTGCCTTTGCGATGCAAAAGCCAGGCGAAGTGAGCGATCCATTTCAGTCTGCGATTGGCTGGCACATTATTCGATTAGAGAAGAAAATACCACTGCCATCGTATGCTGAGTTGGAATCTTCACTTAAAAGAAAAGTAGCTCGTGATGAGCGTCTGCAAGTATCGCAGAAATCAATGGCCAGCAAGAGACGCAAAGATTTTAATTGGGTAGAAAACCCTGACGTAAAAATGCAGGTACTAGCCACAGCCGATTCATTACTTGTAAAAGGCAAATGGTCGAAAAAATGGAACGAGGAAGTAAACAAAAAAACACTCTTCACCATCTCTACAAAAAAATATACTACCGGAGATTTTGCGGCTTATATCAAAAAGAATCAAACCATTTCAGACTTGAATCCGGCAGCTTACATGGAGCAGCTGTATTTGAATTTCGTGGACGAAAAAGTAAATGATGTGGAAGAAGAAAAGCTGCTGCGTGAAAAACCTGAATTTAAAAACTTGCTCAACGAATACTATGAAGGCATTCTCTTCTTTGAAATCATGGAGAAAGAAATCTGGAATAAAGCCTCTGCTGACTCTACCGGACAGCGAAAATATTACGAATCGCATGTTGAAAAATACAAGGCGGGTGATCGTATTGAAGCCCGAATCTTTTTGGCTACCGATAAAAATGTGATCGATGCATTTAGAAAAAAGGTGGAAGCCGGTGACTCAATCAAAAATGAAGACGTCAAAAAATTTAAGTCGGTACAGCCCTTTCGCAATTATGAAAAGGGAGAGAGTAAAGTAATCGATAAAATAACTTGGGCGGCCGGATTGCATGAGGTAGAACTTGATAAGAATTATTACCTTGTTGAAGTCGTTCGACTGGTAGCACCCGGAATCAAAACTTTTGAAGAGGCTCGTGCATCTATAATCACAGACTATCAGTCGGAATTGGAAAAAGTATGGCTGGAACGCCTGCGAATAAAATACCCTGTGGCGATCAATAAAAAAGGAAAAAAAGCAGTTTTGAGTGCGCTGATTAAGAAATCATGAGAAATTCTGATCTGAAAAGTTTCTTCATTTGGATGAGCATCGCGAGCTTAGTGGTTTCCTGCGACCTGATCCGCATGAAAAAAAACAATGCAAGCACCGATCAGGAACGTAAAGCTATAGCTCGTGTCAATGATGCTTATCTTTATGCCGATGAATTGAATGGAATTGTGCCTACCTCGGCAAGTAGCGAGGATAGTGCAACCCGTGTTTCTTCGTACATCAACAGCTGGATACGCAAACAATTGTTGCTTAATGAAGCCGCTAAAAACATCGATATCAATGAAGCCGAAGTGGAGCGCAAAGTACTGGACTATCGATACAGTTTGATTGGCTATGAGTTTCAGAACTATTACATCAAAAAAAATCTGAACGATAGCATCTCTCCGGCTGAAATTGAAGTTTACTACAAAGCCCACCTCGATAATTTTGTCTTAAAGCAAAACATCATTCAGGGCACGTACATCAAAGTACCCAAAACTGCTCCGCGTATTCAGCGCATTAAAGAGTTGATGTACTCCAGCAAACCTGCAGACCAAAATGAACTGAAATCATATTGCCTGCGGTTTTCAGAAGCCTACCAATTGCCCGATTCAACCTGGATTGAGTTCGATAAACTTACTGCTAACTCGCCACTGGCCGAAATTCCCAACAAAATTCAGTTTTTGCACAACTACAGATTTTATGAGACCAGCGATGCCGGTTATTTATATTTCTTGAAGATTGACACCTATAAAATATCAGATAATGTTTCGCCTTTGGAATTTGTTCAAGACGACATCAAAAACATTATTTTAAACAAAAGAAAAGTAGAACTTGCCAAAAAATTGGAAGACGAGGTATATGAAAATGCTGCTAAACGAAAGGATTTCGAGGTTTTTGACCGTTAGTTTGCTCTCATTAAGCATGGCTGTATCGGCCATTGCTCAAGAAAAAGAGAAAACAGGCTTTGTAGTCGATAAGATTATTGCCAAAGTAGATAATTACATTGTGATTAAGTCTGAGTTAGAATCAGCTTATCAGGCTTATCTGTCAGAAGGAAACCCTAATAATGAGGAAGCGAAATGCCAGCTTTTCAACCGCCTTATCATGAACAAATTGATGGTAGCGAAGGCAGAAATCGACTCTGTAATTGTAACTGATTTGGAGGTGGATCAAAACACCACGCAGCGTATGAATGCAATCCTTCAAAATTCCGGCAACTCTCCGGAGGAATTGGAAAGAAGGTACGGTAAAAGTTTAGAACAGATACGTGTGGAGCTTCGCGACCAAATTCGTGAGCAATTGCTGGCGCGTGAAATGACCGGACGTATTACCAAAGATTTAAAAGTTACCCCAGCTGAAGTAAAACGGTTCTTCAATAAAATTCCAAAGGACAGCTTGCCTTACTTTAATGCGGATATCATTGTTGGGCAAATTGTGCGATCCGTAAAGATCAGTGCAGCACAAAAAGAAGAAGCAAAGAGAAGGCTAAGCGAAATACGCGATCGGCTTATGAATGGAGAAGATTTCAATACACTGGCTCAAAAATATTCGGATGACCCTAGCGCAAAATCCAATGGAGGCGAAATGGGATTTGTAGGTCGTGGCCAGATGGTGCCTCAATTTGAGGCGATGGCTTTTAAACTTCGTAAAGGAGAAATTTCTCAACCTTTCGAATCTTCATTTGGTATTCACATCATGGAGTTGATTGAGCGAAGAGGTAACGAATACAATTCGCGTCACATTTTGCTTCAAGGCATTCCTTCATCAGAAGACGTGAAACGTGCCGAATATTTTTTGGATAGTATCCGCACACGCATTTTAAATGACAGTATCAAATTTGAATACGCTGCAAAAGAATTTTCAGATGATTTGAATACCAAAGGCCATGGCGGTTATTTTACAGACCCCGATGGAGGTATCCATGTATCGACTAACGAAATCGACCCGGTCGTTTATTTGGCTGTAGATACGATGAAAGTAGGGCAAATCAGCAAGCCGCTCACCTACCGAACCGAAGATGGCAAAGAGGCGGTACGCATTCTCTATTTCAAAGCTAAGATTCCGCCCCACAATGCCAATTTGGTAGACGATTGGCATCGCATTCAATCAGCGACACTGGCCGAGAAAAAAGATAAAGTGATCAGCAAGTGGTTTAACAAATCCAGACAAGATGTTTTCATCAATATTGACCCCTCGTATAATTATTGTAAAATCTTAGAGTAAATTCAAAGCGAACAATCAAGGTATCGCTTATCTTCAATCGTTCAATTTGAATTTTTTAATCAGCAAAAAATGGCCAAACAGTATTCCAACGATGTAGAAGCAGCCGATGCGCTGGCAAAAGCTTATCAGGATTTGCGCAGCGAAATCGCTAAGGTAGTAGTCGGGCAAGATGAAGTAGTGAAGCTGGTTCTTACCGGAATTTTCTGTCAAGGCCATTCGCTTTTGGTGGGTGTGCCGGGCTTAGCGAAAACGCTTTTGGTTCAAACTATTTCTAAATCACTCGACTTACATTTCAAACGCATCCAATTTACTCCGGATTTAATGCCTTCGGATATTGTAGGTGCTGAGACCATGGATAAGGAACGAAACTTCCAATTTGTGAAGGGACCCATTTTTGCAAATATCATTTTGGCCGATGAGATCAACCGGACACCACCCAAAACGCAGGCAGCTCTTTTAGAGTCGATGCAAGAATATGCGGTGACCATTGCCGGGAATAATTATTTGCTACCACAGCCATTCTTTGTATTGGCCACACAAAATCCGATCGAACAAGAAGGAACATATCCATTACCGGAAGCGCAATTGGATCGCTTCATGTTCAACATATTTTTAGACTACCCTACCTATCAGCAGGAAATTAACATTGTAAAAAATACAACGGCCGACTTCACACAGCAGGTTAATAAAATTTTGTCGGCAGAAGACATAATCGCGTTTCAGCACTTGGTGCGCAGAGTACCCATTGCCGACAATGTGGTGGAGTATGCCGTGAAATTGGCGCAAGCTACACGCCCCGGTAAAAACGGTTCAACGGTTGCAAACGAGTGGCTGGAGTGGGGTGCCGGTCCTCGCGCTTCTCAATTTTTAGTTTTAGGTGCGAAATGCAATGCACTTATCAACGGAAAGTATTCTCCCGATATTGAAGATGTGCAGGCTGTTGCCAAACCCGTATTACGTCATCGCATTGTGCGCAACTTCAAAGCCGAAGCAGAAGGTGTTTCTGTGGATGGTATTATTGAGAAGTTGATGGCTTCATAGGTGCCCATTCAAAATCTTCAGACTTCGGAAAACCTTCAAAGACCTGCTGAATAAAATCATTGGGTATAGTCAACTTCCGTTTGGTCATGTCAATCCAGGCTCCATCCATATTTATGATAGCCGCGATCGTTCTATCTTCCTTGTAAATGTGATGACGAATGCTCCATCGTGAAAAATCGGGAGTTGCTTTGTAGACTACCAAATCAACAGTCACTTTGTCCTCAAATTTAATTTCGCGTTTAAACAGCGCCTCTTCACGAAACAAGATCGGGCCAATGCGCAATTCTTCAAACTTTAAATTCGTAAGTCCCTGCTGCGAAAAACAAGCGATGCGGGTAGTGGCTCCATAATCATAATAAGCTGAATGTCGTAAGTGACGATTTTGATCGATGTCTGACCAGCGCACTTGAATGGGTATCTCAAAAATTGTCATGTCTTCAAAAATTCTAATTAATTAAATCGCGAACAACGGGAATGGATTTTATTTCACCCAAGCCATCGATGTGCAGCGCATAAAAGCGTAACAATACAT
>JABFSO010000223.1 GCA_013140555.1 Cyclobacteriaceae bacterium
TGAAAAAAATAGACAAACAGCGCATTACGCAGCGCAAATCCAGAAACAATATCGTGCGTGTTTCTCTCGTAGGTTATACCAATGTAGGGAAGTCTACGATTATGAACTTGTTGGCAAAGGCTGATGTAAAGGCCGAAAACAAACTTTTCGCTACGGTCGATGCCACGGTGCGCAAAATGGTGATAGGCGACATTCCTTTTCTGTTGTCAGATACCGTTGGATTCATTCGCAAACTACCGCATCATTTAATAGAGTCTTTTAAATCTACCTTGGATGAGGTGCGTGAAGCAGATTTACTTTTACATGTAGCTGATATGGCGCATCCGTATCACGACAATCACATTCAGGTGGTAAAGCAAACGCTGGCTGAGATCGGTGCCGGAAATATTACGACCATCTTAGTCCTGAATAAAATTGATTTATTAAAGCAGGATGAACTTGATTTTGAAAGCATCAAAGGTCGCTACCGCGAATTAGGTTTTGATGAAGTGGTTTTTATTTCTGCTATTTCGAAGGAGAATATTCAAACATTTAAGCAGGTGATTTTTGATGCGGTGCGTAAAAAGCATCTGCACATTTATCCTAACTATATTCAATCCGACACAGCTTCCTACCTTAATTTAGGATAATTCGCTTCCTATGTTGAAGATTCTTTCATCAAAAGAAATTCATGACTTAGATCGGCACACGATTGAAGAAGAAGGAATTGCTTCCATTGACTTGATAGAGCGTGCCTGTAAAGCTTTCACTTTGTGGTTCACCAATCGTTACCGCCCCGGAAAGAAAATAGCAGTGGTGTGCGGTTTTGGCAATAATGGTGGCGATGGGTTGGGCATTGCTCGCTTGCTTTCGATGGAAGGGTATAGGGTGCAAGTGGTGGTGGTATCAGCAGGTAACCCCACTTCCGATTTCGAAATCAATCGAAATCGACTTCCGGCTCAAATTTCCTGTGCGGAATGGAGTGACTCAAATTCTGAAACGCTGTTTTCTGATGCGGATATTTTGACTGACGCGTTGCTTGGTTCAGGATTATCCCGTTCAATGGAAGGAACATTGGCTCGTGTGGTTTCGATCATGAACGAGACAGATGCAATCAAAATAGCAGTCGATATTCCGAGTGGGTTGCTGATGGATCGCCCTAGCGAAGGAGTCATTTTTAAAGCACACCGAACGGTTTCTTTTCAATTGCCCAAACTAGCCTTTTTTATGCCTTCCAACGATTCGTTAGTTGGTGAATGGAGCTTAGTGGATATTGGCTTGAGTGCTACTTTTTTATCTAACCAATCCTGCCAACATTTTCTTGTTATTGAAAGCGATATTTCGAAGCTGTTGATTCCGCGAAAGCGATTTTCACATAAAGGAACATACGGCCATGCCTTGTTAATTGCCGGGTCTTCCGGAATGATGGGTGCCAGTGTACTTTCGTCCAAAGCAGCTCTTCGGGCAGGAGTAGGTTTACTCTCGGCTCACATTCCTAAATCAGAAAAGAACATTCTGCCAATAGCCGTGCCGGAAGCACTGACCGAATATGATGATCATGAAACCTGTTTTTCAGGGATTTTATCTCCAGAAAAATATTCTGCCATTGGCATTGGCCCGGGACTTGGTAAAAAGAAGGAAACACTGCAAGGGTTGACACAGCTACTGGAAACCTATCGCAAGCCGATAGTGCTGGATGCCGATGCCTTGAATTTGTTGGCCGAAAACTCTCATTTGTTGCATTTGATCCCAACAGGAAGCGTCCTTACCCCGCACCCCAAAGAATTTGAACGGTTGGCGGGCGCATGGAAGGATGATTTTGAGCGATTAGAAAAACTCAGAATGTTAAGTGCTCAATTGAAATCTGTTGTTATCCTGAAGGGTGCGTTTACTTCCATTGCTACACCTGATGGAAAAATATTTTTTAATCCTACCGGAAATCCGGGGATGGCTACCGGTGGAAGTGGGGATATTTTGACCGGGATTTTAACAGCCATGTTGGCACAAGGCTACACAAGTGTGGATGCATCGCTGATTTCTGTCTATATACATGGACTGGCGGGTGATTTGGCCGCACGGGAATTGGGTATGATTTCACTTATTGCCAGTGATATCGTTAACTTTGTGTCCAAAGCATTTTTGCAGATAAAAAAAGAAATGTGAGAGCCTTTAAACTTTTGGCTTACAATTTGCATCTAATGCGTATAGAATCCGTAATTAACTGATATGAACGTTTGGAAAACCTGTCTTATTGTTTGCAGCTTGGCTTTAAGTCAAATGACTTTCGCTCAAGGCCGTGAAGAGGTTTTTTCTTCGATCGGAGATCCTGTTAAATCAGTTCAAGTATATCCTAATCCAGCTACCGAATTTTTGACCATTACTTTCGAAGCGCCCGTTGCCCGCAAAGTGAAATTTACGGTTCACAACATCATTGGAAGCGAAATTGAAGTGGAAGCAGAGGTAATGGATGAATACGAAGTTAAAATCAAGGTAAAAGACCTACACGAAGGCTATTACTTCTTATCTGTTCAAAACGGAACCACAGCTCAAAAGAGTACCCACAAGTTCCTGAAACGGTAGCCTTTCATTTACTCTTCTTATTTACTTACTTTCTGACTTAATCGTCAGATTTGAATTCTGTATTAGCTATTGATATTGGTACCACGAGCACAAAAGGTTTGCTTATCACAAGCCAAGGTGTTGTTCTGGCTTCGCATCAAGTAGCCTATCCTACCAGTTATCCACAGCCTCATTTTGCTGAACAAAACCCGCAGGAGATTTTTGACGCGGTAGTTTATGTCATTCACACCATCGCGGCTCATAATGAAGTAACAGTTATCTCTTTCAGTGCTGCCATGCACAGTATCATGGTGGTTAACCAGGAGGGTAAGCCATTGAGCCCATTAATAATTTGGGCCGATACCCGCAGCATAGCGCAAAGCCGGGATTTAGAAAAGATCCGACAGGCTCTTTATGAAGAAACCGGCACTCCAGTTCATCCCATGTCTCCATTGTGTAAGCTACTTTGGTGGAAAGAGCACCAGCCAAACTTGTTGGTGCAAGCACACAAATTCATTTCGATTAAAGAGTATGTTATTTTTCGCCTGACGGGGCAATTTTTAATTGATCATTCGATAGCATCTGCAACAGGTATTTTCAATTTAAGTATGCTTGGTTGGTCTGCCACGGCTCTTAATCAGCTTGGAGTTCCGTTTGATAAATTTTCAGATCCGGTACCAACCGATTTTTCGGTTGAGCTGACTACAGAGCAATCTGCTTTTCTGGAATTAAAGAACTCGGTAAAATTGATCATCGGAGCGAGCGATGGATGTTGTGCACAGTTGGGAAGCGGAGCGACTCAAGAAGAAGACATTTCAATTACCGTGGGAACCAGTGGTGCAGTGCGTAAAATGAGTAAGACTCGCGTGATGGATCCACAAGGGCGTGTTTTCAATTACATACTCGATCAGCGCAACTTTGTATGTGGAGGTGCTACCAACAATGCAACGGCTGTCATCCATTGGTTTGCCAAACAGTTTTTGCAAAAGCCATCCATCACACTCACAGAGTTTATCGATCAGACAAATCAAATTCAAGCTGGCGCAGAGGGATTGTTGTTTTTACCCTACGTTTTTGGCGAGCGAGCTCCTGTGTATGATGCAGCTACCAGTGGTGTTTTTTTGGGTGTAACCGTGCAGCACACGCTTTTGCATTTACAAAAGGCGGTGGCCGAAGGCATTTGCTTTGCGCTGAAATCAATACTAGAAACGATCCACGTATCTTCAGCCCCATCCCGATTGATTGTCAGCGGTGGCATCACCTATTCACCAGAATGGTTGCAAATGTTAAGCGATGTTTTGGATAAGGAACTTCAAGTGGCTACCGACCATGATGCATCGGCAGTAGGCGTTGCCATGATTGCATTTCGAGCGCAAGGAATCGAGTTTCAGCAAAGTCAGCAAACTATTTTACGAGTGCTCCCAAACACGGATCGGGCATTGGTTTATGAGAAATCATATGCTGTTTATAAAACCCTGTATGAGTCTTTGAAAAGTACATTTCACACACACCATCAATTGATGAATTCATGCCGTTGATTATAGTTGGCTTCGGAATTTTGTTACTGCTGGCTTTGATCCTGCTGAAAGTAAAACCCTTATATGCGTTGTTGATTGTTTCGGCAGTGGTAGGGATTTCAGAAGGACTTGGTGTGTTGGCTACTCTTCAATCGATTGGGTGGGGAATTTTTGATACGATCAAAAACATTGCACTTGTTCTTTTTTTAGGTGCGATGTTTGGCAAGATGATCGAAACGAGCCAAGCTGCTATCACCATTACAAACTCATTGATTCAATGGTTTGGAGAGAAAAATATTCATTGGGCAATCATGCTTACGGGATTGATTGTGGGCATTCCTCTTTTTTACAATGCCGGTTTTGTTATTCTTATTCCATTGGTTTTCGCCACGGCTAGTGTGGCGCGCGTTCCTTTGTTATGGGTGGGCATCCCCATGGCGGCATCACTTTCGGTTACACATGGGTTTCTTCCACCACATCCCGGCCCCACGGCCATAGCTGGCATTTTTCATGCGGATATTGGTTTGACTTTATGGTATGGTCTGATCATTACAATACCTACTGTTATGCTCGCGGGACCGTTGTTTGCCAACACACTGCGCAAGCTGTCTACAGTAATGCCTCCTGCCGCCCCGACATTTGCAACTGAAGATTTGCCCAAGCCTACAACCAGTTTTGCCATTGCGCTCTTCCCTGTTTTATTGATGGCAGCTTCCACAGTACTGCAATCTCAATTGAGCGAAGGTCTGATGAAAAAGCTATTTGTGTTTTTAGGAACACCTTCTATTGCGTTGGGGATTTCTTTATTGTTGGCCATTTCTATTTTCGGAATAAAAAAGCAAAAGCAACCAAAGGAAATTTATCGTTTACTCTATTCTTCTTTGCAGGATATTTTTCTCATTGTATTAGTGATTGCAGCCGGAGGTGGTTTTAAACAGGTTTTGGTAGATAGTGGTGTTGGCGCCTATATCAAAGATCTCTCTGAGGGCTTTCGTTTTTCGCCATTGCTGCTCGCTTGGAGTGTGGCGGCCTTGCTGCGGGTTTCGCTAGGATCGGCCACGGTAGCCGGATTGACCGCTGCGGGCATTGTATTGCCTTTTGTTTCATCATCCCATCCGGAATTAATGGTGCTTGCGGTGGGTGCCGGAAGCCTTATGTTTTCACATGTAAATGACACGGGTTTCTGGATGTTTAAAGAATATTTTAATTTGTCGCTGAAACAGACCTTTTTGTCGTGGACGATGATGGAAACCATCGTATCGATTTCGGGTCTTTTGGGGGTTTTAATCTTGGATACAATTATTTAATAATGGCATCATGCAAATTGGTTTGGTTGGTTTAGGAAAGATGGGCTACAATCTGGCGCTCAATTTCAAAAGCAAAGGTTTTGACGTGGTCGCCTTTGATGTAAATAAGTCCGCTGCCGAACGAATTTCGAAGCAAGGTATTACAACTGCCCCCGCTCTGAGCGACATGGCACTCGCTTTGAATGGAAGAAAAATCATTTGGCTGATGGTCCCTGCCGGCCACGTAGTGGATGTAGTGTTGAACAATCTTAAAAATTATTTGAATGCCGATGACATCATCATCGATGGGGGAAATTCTCATTTCAAAGATACAATTGCACGTGCGCGTGATTTGGAGAAGATGGGTGTTCATCTTTTAGACTGCGGAACGAGTGGAGGTGTGAATGGCGCCTTGCATGGTGTTTGTACTATGATCGGTGGTAAACGTGAAATCTTTCAAGCTTGTGAGTCCCTCTTCAAAGCTATTTCAGTGCCAGATGGCTATCTATATTGTGGCAAAACCGGCAGTGGCCACTTTACAAAAATGATTCACAACGGCATTGAGTATGGCATGATGCAAGCAATAGCAGAGGGCTTTGATGTGTTGCATCGCTATGACAGTGAGTTGGACGTAGCCGCTGTAGCTAAAGTTTGGAATCATGGATCGGTGGTGCGCAGTTGGTTGATGGAGTTGACACAAACAGCCTTAGAGAAAGATAAAAACCTGGAATCGGTTAAAGGCATTATGCACTCTTCCGGTGAAGGAAAATGGACAGTAGAAACTGCATTGGAAATGGGAGTGCCCACCCCCGTCATTACCATGTCATTGCTGATGCGCTATCGATCGCAGACAGAAGATACATTTTCAGGAAAAATAGTAGCGTCACTCCGCAATGAATTTGGCGGACATGAAGTAGAGAAGAAGTAATAAGAAACTTAGACCGATTTTTCTTTTCCATCCATCACTGCCATTTGTAGCGAGGCGGGTTGAATTTTAACATCATAACTTTGTGAAGCAGCATGTGCTTCACCATCAATGTGAAATGCCATTGGTTTTTGAAACTGAAGGCGCACGTGTTTCGCTTGCATAATATCGACCAATCTTGATTTATGCAGTCCTCCAGTAAACATGCTGTAGCCGAAAGCCAATGCCTGATGGATTGGAATCTTTCGAATGAAACTCACATCGATTAATTGATCAGTTACCGAAGCTTGCGGAGCGACTCTTGCATTGTTACCAAACTGAGAGGAATTTGCCAGTGCTACAATAAACGATTCACGATCTATTTTTTTGCCATCCAATTCTACCGCAACCACAAATTCATCGAAACTGAAAAATTCTTTCATCACCAGTTTTGAATAACCGATGAAGCCACGCTTGCCATCTTTGCCAAACAAACCGGCAATATGTCCGTCAAATCCTACACCGGAAACATTCACCGAAAGCATGCCATTCACCAAAAATGTATCCATGGCAATGGTGCGATTGGATTGAATCAGCGCAAGCGATTTTTTGAAATCCATCGGAATACCCAAATGACGGGCAAGGCCATTTCCCGAGCCTTTGGGTAATATGCCCATCACCGTAGAGGTGTGTACAAGTCCTTGCGCTACTTCATTCACAGTGCCATCGCCACCTACTGCAAATACTACTTGAAATTGTTTTTCGGCTGCTGCTTGTTGGGCGAGTTCGGTAGCATGCCCGCGTGCCTGTGTAAATTCAATCGAGCATTCAATTTTTGCCTGAGCGCAAGCATCGATAATGCGGCCTTCCAGCGAAGAGCTGAATCCACCTCCTGAAAACTTATTGATTATAAATAATACCTTCTTATTTTCGCTCATACAACGTTTCAAAGGTAATGATTGCTGGCGGACAGTTGAGCGAAGCTCTTAAAAAATTGACTCACATGGATGAATTCAAACCCAGGAAGATAAAGTTTAAAGCGTGGGACAGCGAGCATCGTTTGTTGATGCGCTTGAATAGCATTGATTGCAACAAGGGTGAGTTAGTTAAAAAGCATCATGTGCTGTTGCAATTCACCGGTTTGCTCGATAAAGATGGAGAAGAAATTTACGATCAGGATATTTTGATGATCTCGTTGGAAAAGTATATTGTGTTTTGGAGCGAGACCCACAACGGGTGGCATTATTCACCACTTAAAAACCGAAATACACATGCGCCATTTCTAGCAAAAGAAGCTGCGAGCATGAAGCGTTTCAGTAATTACTTCGAACTGAATGCATCAACGGATGACAAGAAGTTTCGCTGATTATTTTTTTAATTTGGATTGAATGTAAATCACAGCCTCACCAATAGTCTGCATTTTCTCGGCATCATCATCCGGAATTTTGATATCGAAGTTTTGCTCAAACTCCATGACTAACTCAGCGTAATCAAGCGAATCAATACCAAGGTCTTTTACGAAGCTGGCATCTGGTGTTATCTGTGAGTCCGGAACACCTAATTTCTCGATGAGAATGGAGGTGACTTTCTTTTCAACGTCTTGCATGGGTCTGATTTAGAAGGCTCAAAGCTAAAAAATCTTTTTGATTCTTGGTCTTTTTGGCTGTTTTGCTCCGAAAATCGTAAAGGCCAATCCTTCAATGCTTTTATAGTCGCCAATCCTCCTAGGTCTTTTCTCTCCATCGTAAATAATACCTAGGAGGATTTAGTCTATCCGCTAGGTCTTTTCTCTCTATAGTAAACTAGACCTAGGAGGATTCGTCTTCAGTTCTTTTACCTAAATCGTAAGTAAGACCTAGGAGGATTAGTCTATCAATTTAAAATCGAAGTAAAAATTCAGTTCCTTCGCCCAACACCGATTTGACGGTTATATTGCCTTCATGCTGGCGCATAATCTGCTTAGACAAACTAAGGCCTATGCCGGAGCCTGTTTTCTTAGTTGAAAAGAATGGAATGAATATTTTTTCCAACGCCTCCGGTTCGATGCCAGTGCCATTGTCTTTTACTGAAATGATCACATTTCCTTTTTCATTGACATAACTCGCCAACGAGATACTTGCATTCACTTTTTCATCAAAAGCCTGAATGGCATTTTTGATCAAATTAATCAGCACTTGTTCGATTAGGGTTTTGTCCACATGCACTGTGCTGTTGGTTGGTTCTACCGAAATGGAGATTGAAATATTTTTATCTGCCAACTCTTTCTTGTGCAACATTGCTAATTCTTCCAACAATGGCTTTACCGCTACTTCCGAAAGTTTGGGTTTCGGAATGTGTGTAAGGCTACGAAACTCTCGCACGAACTTAATTAACCCTTCACTTCGCTTGCTGATCGTTTGCACAGAGAGATGCATGTCCTCCGCTTCATCTCTCTTCATGCTGAGTTCATTCAACCCCAGTTTTCTTCCCAGTTCTTCTTCGACCACACCTGCCAGCGAAGAAATGGGTGTTACTGAATTCATGATTTCATGTGTGAGCACACGCACCAGATTTTGCCATGCTTCCATTTCTTTCTCTTCCAATTCACTTTGAATGTTGCTCATTGAAATGAGTTTCACTTCTTCACCACGTAAGGTGAGTTCGATGGCATAAATAGAAAGTTGTACGGTTTCATCGCCATTCTTGACGCGAATCAGTTCACGGCCACCGGTTTTTAGTTTTAAGAATGCTTCTACCAATGCTTCGCTTACATCGCGTAAGTCGTCCAGTCGGTCAGCGCGTTCAATGCGCATGAGTCGTTTAGCAGCATTGTTGATGATTTGAATGGTACCATCACGCTTGAAGGTGAGTATGCCAATACCTACATGCTGCACAATGTTTTTGAAAAACTGGTATTCTGAATCTTTTTCTCGCTTGGTTTGACGTTGCTTGTTGAGTGCCTCATTCATGTCGCGCTGCAACTGTTGTGCTACCGGGTCAGCGCTTTGTGTTTTGAAGGAAGAGGAGGCTTCATCGTAACGAATATCAGCCAGCGGTGATGATGTGGTTGTATTAGCATGCTCCGCAATCTTAATCAACTGAGATGCCTGAAAGGCGATCGCAATAATTAAGCCAATCGAAAGTAATATGCTGGTATCTTTCCCATCAAGTACAAACGCAAAAGCGATACTGGTAAAAACCAAAATCGCGATGCGTGTAGTTAATGGCGAACGCCAGTTAAATTCCATATTTTTCCATCCTGCGGTAGAGCGAAGCACGTGTCAAACCAAGTTCATCGGCTGCTTTTGAAATATTGCCATTGTGAAGTTGAATGGCTTTCATTACAGCTGACTTTTCTACTTCATCTAAGTTAAGTGTGTCACTGGCCATGGTTTCATTTCCTTTACGACTGAAAAGGAAATCGCTTTCCTGCAGTGTGGCTGAGTCGGCCATGATCAAAGCGCGCTCAATGGAATGCTGAAGCTCACGCACATTACCCGGCCAAGGGTACTTCTTCAACTTGTTCATCGCTTCAGGAGATATCGTAAGTACATCTTTGCGATATTTTTTTGAATAGTAATTCAAGAAGTGATTGGCCAACATCGGGATGTCATCAATTCTTTCACCGAGCGGAGGAATATTGATTTCTACCGTATTGATCCGATACAAAAGATCTTGTCTGAATCTTCCTTCTTTTACCATTTGGTGCAGTGGCATGTTGGTGGCGCACACCAAACGAATATCGACTTCGATATGCTGATTGGACCCCACGCGTGTAACCTGACGAGATTGCAATGCGCTTAGCAATTTGCTTTGCAAGCTCATACTCAGGTTTCCAATTTCATCGAGAAACAATGTTCCACCATTCGCCAATTCAAATCGGCCGGGGCGGTCTTCGCGTGCATCGGTGAAGGCACCTTTTTTGTGACCGAATAATTCGCTTTCAAAAAGCGTTTCAGTTACTGCACCCATGTCAACCGCCACAAAAGAATTGTTTTTACGCAACGATTTTTGGTGAATGGCGCGGGCTACTAATTCTTTGCCGGTACCATTTTCGCCCAGAATTAAGATGTTGGCATCTGTCTTAGCCACCTTATCAATCAATGAAAAAACTTCATTGATAGCGGGACTGTTGCCGATGATATCGCGGAAGGGCTGACTGATTTGCTCTTCGAGCATTTCTTTCGCCTTGCGCAGCTTATCAACTTCATTGTAGGATTTTTTGAGTTTGATAGCCGTTGAGATGGTGGCAATCAACTTTTCGTTTTGCCAAGGCTTAAGTACGAAATCGGTGGCGCCTTCTTTCAGCGCGCGCACGGCCATTTCCACATCGCCAAAAGCAGTGATCATAATTACCACAGCATCGGGCTCGCGTTCTTTGATGACTTTCAGCCATTCAAAGCCTTCTTTGCCGCTGGTTGTGTCTTTGCTGAAGTTCATATCCAACAAAATCACATCATACGAATCGTTGTTGAGCAAGAAGGGAATCTTGTTCGGATTCTTTTCGATGATGACCTGATGATTAGATTTCTTTAAAAGCATTTTGGCAGCGAGAAGAACGTCTTCATCGTCATCTACCATTAAAATTTTGCCGCCTTCGTTCACAAGAGGTTTGGGTTAAGTGACATACAACATGAAAAAATTGTGCCAATGCAGGAAGTGTCCGAAAATGCAGTTTCTGCGCTTTCTTTTGTTCCTGAACGTACAAAGATGTTCAAAAATGAACATATTAGATAATCTCTGAAGCTAGTTTGGCATAGGCATTAGTAGGCCCTTACCAATTTTCCATCCATGTAGTTGAGATATGATTTGTTGGCCTTCATACCACCCGGTGTAGGGAAGTTGCCGGTGAAGTACCAATCACCACTATGATTTGGAATTGCTTTGTGCAGATTTTCGACCGTTTGGTATACTACTTCCAATTCGGCTTTCATGCCTTCCGGCCGCACGATGTCGCCAATTTTTGCGGAGATTTCCTCCGGAGTAAATTCTTCGTATAAGCGCTTCACATAATTAACAGGTCGCTCTTGCAAGCGCGCTTGCTGGCATTGCTCGTACACTTCACCCAGTAAATAATCTTTGCCTTGTTCTTTGAGGAGTTTAATCACAGCACGGAACGCAACGAAATCGCCCATTTTACTCATGTCAATGCCGTAGCAATCGGGGAAACGAATTTGTGGAGCGGAGGATACGACCACAATCTTTTTTGGCCCGAGGCGATCAAGCATTTTTAAAATACTTTTTTCCAGTGTGGTGCCGCGCACGATCGAGTCGTCAATCACCACCAACGTATCTTTTCCTTTGTTCACCACTTCGTAGGTGGTGTCGTAGACGTGTGCTACCATTTCATCGCGATGATCGTCATCGGTAATG
>JABFSO010000465.1 GCA_013140555.1 Cyclobacteriaceae bacterium
TTCCGGGAGATATTGCAAAGTTTAAGCGAGCTTATCCAAAATTGAAAGTTCATGAAAATGTAAGCTTTGTACATGATCGAAGAGCAATTACCTCGGCCGGAAGTGCCAAATCATATGATGCAGCTCTATATATGGTGGAGCTATTATATGGAAAAGAGGTGGCTGATGGCATTGCCAAAGGATTGGTGATTGAATGGAACGTGTCTCAGGTAAAACACATTCAAACCAATCGCTGACATATTGTGCAATTTGATCTTTTTTATTACGTAGCCGTAATACAATGCCTTGGTTGAGTTATCTTTGAAATTACATGAAACAGACGCTACCTCCTCTTGAGCATCACAGCCAAATTATTGGCAAGCTACAGGCGGCTGTTTTTGAATACACGCTCTTACCCAATGGCGATCGAGACTTTACCTATTTCAGCCCGTACTGCGAAACCATTTTTGAAACCGACAGTAACATTTTGTTGAGTGGCATTCATCCGATCGAATCGTTTGTGCATGAAGAAGACCGGCCCGCCTTTTTAAAAGATTTCCAACAGTGGTTAACTCAGGCAGAAGCGTTTCAATGGGAAGGCAGAATTGTGACGCCCACCGGAAAATGTAAGTGGGTAGATGCCGTTGGCACACCTACACGGATGGAAGATGGGCGCATTGTGTGGGTTGGCTTATTTACCGATCAAACGAATCAAAAAGAAATGGAGCGCATCAATCGCGAAAACAAACAGCGGTTGGATTTGGCTCTCATTGGTTCTGAATTAGGCGTGTGGGATTACAACTACAAAACCAACGTCACCGTCATCAATCAAAAATGGGCCGACATTATTGACTATCCAAGAGAGGAACTGGAAGAAATGTTTTGCCACTGCGAAGATTTTATTCATCCGGAAGATCGCCCAAACTATTTATCCATCATTGAAAAACATCTGGCCAGAGAAACGGAGTTCTATGAAGTGGTATACCGGTTTCAATTAAAAAATGGAAACTGGCGGTGGGTGATGGAGCGAGGTCAAGTGGTTGAATTTGATGGCCACAGCAATGCATTGCGCACAGTAGGTACTTTACAAGATTTTGAAAACCGGAAAACGCAAGAACAAATTGCCGTAGAAGCCGAAGGTCGCTATCGCGAATTGATTGAAACCCTGCCGCTCGGGATTGTTATTTATCAGGATAATCGTCTTGTATTTGCCAATAAATCGGTTGCCAAATTAATGGGTGCCGCATCGGTAGATGAACTCATCGGAAAGCCCGCACTTCACTTTGTTCACCCTGATTCGCTGGCCATTTCGATGGAGCGAATTCAACAATTGATGGATGGCAAGGCTGTTCCAACTATTGAACAGAAGTACATTCGTTTTGATGGCAAAGAGATTATGGTCGATGTATCGGCACATCAACTGAACTTCCGTGGTAAGCCGGCCATCCAAATTATCATTAAAGACACTACCGAAGAGCGCGAAACACAACTCGCCAAACGCAAAACAGAGACATTGTTCTCTCAATTATTTAGAAGTTCTCCGTTTGGATTGGTGATGCTGGACGACATGGGTAAAGTAGTGCAGGTAAATGAGGGTTTTGAAAAAATGTTCGGGTATACCAGCACCGATTTAGCCGGCAAAAGTTTGAATGAATTTATTGTACCTGCCGAATTAGAAACAGAAGGAAACGATCTCAATACGATCATCTCCAGCGAGCAGGTAATTAAAATTGAATCAAAACGGCTGCACAAAAACCGAAACGCACTATCAGTTATTATTTATGGAGTGCCCGTGCCCCTCGAAAATAAAACCATTTCTATTTTTGGTGTGTATGTAGACATTACTGAACAAAAACGCGTAGAGGAAGAATTAAAAGTGCGCAATATTGAACTTGATAATTTTGTATACAAAGTGTCTCATGATTTGCGGGCACCGCTTTCATCCGTGTTGGGGTTAGTAAATCTGGCGAGTTTGAAAGGCAACACCGACAATCTGGAGGATTACATACAGCGCATTGGGCAAAAGGTAAAACAACTCGATCACTTCATCAGCGATGTGCTCAGTCACTCCAAAAACCTGAAGCTCGAATTGAAAATAGAAAAAATTGATTTGCAACAACTGATCGACAAAACATTTGCCGACTTAAACTACCTGAAAGGCGCCAATGAAATTGTGCGTGAAATAACCATTGAAGGCAAGGAATTTTGTAGCGACCCATGGCGCATCGGTGAGATTTTCAGAAACCTCATATCCAACGCCATCAAATACCGCGATTTCAATAAAAATGATTCACGCATTCGGATTTCAATCAAGATGACCGTGGATCGGGCTACCATTCTATTTGAAGACAACGGCATCGGAATCAGCAAGGCGAACCTCAACAAGATCTTTGACATGTTCTATCGTGCCAGCGAGCAATCCGATGGCTCAGGACTGGGGTTGTATATTGTAAAAAATGCGGTAGATAAGCTGGGGGGGATTTTAAAAGTGACCAGTGAAATTGGTAAAGGCACATCTTTTGAATTGAAGCTGCCCAATCATACCTTAGCAGTTGAAAATTAGCATTTCTTTTCATGACCCTGCACGAAGTTGTAAGCACATCCGATAAAATAGAATTTTTACACCTGCCTATTCGGCTCTATAAAGACTCACCGAGGTGGATTCGTCCGTTGGATAAAGACATAGAAAATGTTTTCGATCCCGAGAAAAATAAAACCTTTCGACATGGAGAAGTAATCCGCTGGATTTTAAAAGATCAACAAGGAACTACCATCGGGCGGGTGGCTGCTTTTGTCGATCAAAAGACGATGAACAAAGGGAATGAACAACCCACAGGAGGAATGGGTTTCTTTGAATGCATCGAAAACAAAGAAGCGGCCTTTCTTTTGTTTGATCAATGTAAAAAATGGTTGCAACAGAAAGGCATGGAAGCGATGGACGGCCCGATCAACTTTGGTAACCGCGATCGCTGGTGGGGTTTGTTGGTAGATGGTTTTGATCGCGAACCAAATTATCAATGCAATTACAATCCTACTTACTACAAAACCTTCTTTGAAGCGTACGGCTTCAAAACGTATTTCAATCAATTTACTTTTGCGCGCAAAATTCAAGACCCCCTGTCGCCTAAACTGGCTCGCAAAGCAGAATTGATTGCGCTTGAAAAAATTACCGGCAAAAAGTATCCGGAACTTGTTCAGTAAATTAAGTGAACCTGATTTTCTCCAATGAAAAAACGTATTCTTTTTGTTCCTCTTTTCTGCT
>JABFSO010000482.1 GCA_013140555.1 Cyclobacteriaceae bacterium
TCGCTGTAGTTGTAGTCGTTTTCAATCTTAACAGCTTTTGGAGCGGTCCATTCGCCATTCACATTGTTACTAATCGACATACCTGCCAGCATTTTTTTACCGCCATTTAAATATTGGTTTCCAAGCACCATCACAGCGGCTTTTCCATCGGGTGTTACGGAAGTGATGGCGTTGATGAAGTTGGGGTATTCGTTGTTAAACTTAGGTCCCATATTTTGGGCTAAAGTCCACTTGCCGTTGGCATCCAATGTAGAGAACCAAATATCTTCTTTGTCATTTACGCCACCCATGTTGCCGGGGTGATTTCTACGGCTGAAATACAGTGTTTTTCCATCCGGAGAAAGAATCCCGTTAAGGTCATCATACTCGCTGTTGACGTTGGCATCCAAATGATCTGTAATCAAACCTTTGGCCATCAATTCGGGGATATTGACAATTGCAGCAATAGGAAGTTTAGAATCGGTAATGGCAATCGCATCGATGGAGAAATAATCTGAAAGGGCTGCACCGTCAAAATCCAAGCGAATGGAAGCAACTTTATAGATGGTTTTTTCCACGAAAATGTTACGCATGCGTCCTTTCAAAGGAATAGCCTGTGGATTTAAAGTTTGGATAACGTGCTCCTTGCCGTTTTCCTCATAAGCTGTGATTTTAAAAAGGGCACTCGGGTTGTTGGACTCGGCAATTGCGATTTGTTGAATTTGGATAGGTTTTTCAAAGCCTACTCGGATAAATTCCTTGCGTTTTGGCTTATCAGGTGTCCAAGCATTTGGATTCTGGCCGGTGGCCGGAAGCACATTTGGCTTTCCTAATATTTGTTGAGCCGAGTATTGAATGGGTGTAAGTTCTGATGAAAACTCGATAACTTTTGACGCCCATTGTACGGTTTGTCCAAAGGAGGAAGTAAGAGTAAATGCGAGCAAGAATAGGGAAAACGAGAATCTCTTGTTCATAATGAGGGGACTAGGCTGGTAACAATATTGGTTTTAAAGGTTAAACATAGCTAAAAATTGAAAAACGAAGAAAAACCAACCCGAAAAAGAAATTTGGTGTTTTTGTTGTTTTATTGATTTAGCTATACTCAATCCATTGCACCCTTATTGAATAGGAGAAAGCCCACATGCAACAGAACCCCTAATTGTCGGTTTTTGTCGTCATAATAGTTCAAACTTAAGCTGATGGGGCCCAAAGTACTGTGCATTACCAAGCCTGCAGTGCCAGCAAAGTAAATTTTAGTAATGTCATTATTCAAGCCGGTTTTCTGATCATTTGTTTCAAAAAGTGCTTCCAATGGTTTAAACGCGTATGCTTCCAAGCGCAAGTCAAGGCTTTTGCGCAATGAAAAAACATTCCGCCATCCACCGGCAGCATAATTAAATGCCCGGAAATTTTGAAGTAACAAGGTGCGGCTGTCTTGCAATGGATTGAAGGCAGGAGCGTAGATAATAGTACCAAAATAATTTGCAAAAGTGGGCTGCGTGGAAAGCACTCCTTCCAGATAATATCCTGAACTGTAAATACCCGCTTTAAAATATTGCTCCAATGTGAGCCTACCCTGAATCCAGTTTCGCTGATCGGTAGACACACCATTCTGAACAGATGTATTGCCCGGTGTGAGTGTTTCTTCTAAAGAAAACCAGTTTCCCGTAAGGCTAAACGCCTTTCCTTCGGAAGGATATTGCTTTCGGTTGAGTGAATTAGCCGAAATTGAAAAACCCAAACGAGAGCCCCGCACGCGGAGCAAGTCTAGTGTATCGGTAGAAACCAAAACAGCTCTATCAATATAGGAATCATTGTTGTTGAGAAGCGATCCATTCACCACTACTTTAAATTGATTCCCGAAAGGAAAGCCAACATTAACTCCGTAGCGTCTGTCTACTCGATTGAGAACGGTGGGTGTAAATTTTTGCTGAATGACATCATCGCCTTGTAAAAAACTCCAACTGTTAATGACAAGCTCCGGTTCGACATATAACTGCCCCAGATAAGGCAGGTCCATTCGTGCTTTTATTAAAAGGGATTTGTAAAAATTTCCGGCAAAAAAATTGGCGGTAAAGTGTGTGAGCACGCGATTGAACGAGTAATAATTCAATCCCAGAAAAATGTTGCTGATGTTTCGGGTAGCAATCACGCCTCCAAAATCTACCTGAAAATTATTTTGCGGGCGCTTCGTTAATTTAAAATCAAATCTTTTTCGCGATTGATCGTAATTAAAACTAGGATATAGATTATTAAAAAATGGTTCGGATACTAATTTGTAATAGCCGGTTTTGACTTCATTATAATACAACGGCCGCTTACCGCTTTTAAAAAAACGATTGAAATATTTTTGCTGACTCTTCGAAAACCCTTCATAGCGGATGTCTTCTACAATGATCGGTGGCGTTTTGTTGTTGAATTTGTTTCGGGCTTCTGATACGGACTCGCACGTTCTGCGCTCTGCAATTTTACTTTTGATCTCCGGCATTTGCCGCAAGGTTTGAAAATACCCGCTGTCGATCATCGCTTTTGCCTTCGTGAAATCAAAAGCCGTATAGTCTTGCAAATTGGATTGAATGTAAATTCCATTAGGGGGCACATCGTTGGGATTGGATTTATCCAACAACATATAAAGAAGAGATCGCGAAATTAGTTTTTCGTCTTCTCCGTAAGGATATGAATTATACACTTTGCTGGAAACATTCGAGCCGATGATCACATTGGGACTGAAGTCGCGCTGGGCTACTTCTACCGGAAAATTGTTGTATACACCTCCATCAAATAAATATTTTCCATCAATGCGAATGGGGTTATAAAAAAAAGGAGCGGTTTGTGTGGTGCGCAAGGCATCGCTCAACACTCCTTTTTTTAATACAACTTCAGTTTGTGTAAAAATATCTGAAGCCATCACCCGCAAGGGCACAAACAAGCTGTCAAAATTATTGTTGGCAATAGCGGAAGGCTGAGCAAGTTTTTCTGCCAACGCAAAATTTAATGATAAATCGCTGGCGATACTGGTGTTGAGTTGAAAACTAAAGGTGGAATCCAGTGAGAGATTTAACTTCAGGAAAGAAGCATCATTTTCTTTTTTGAAATAATAATAGGATCGCCCGTTTTCAAAGCGACCATTTACCCAGTCTAAAAATTCTCTTGAAAGTACGATGTCTTCAATTTGCGCAGGGCTCATACCACCCGCGTAACATCCAGCTACTATGCCTCCCATGGAAGTACCTACTACATAGTCAATCGGAATTTCGTTTTCTTCCAGTGCCTTGAGTACACCGATATGAGCCAGACCTTTGGCTGCACCGCCACTCAAAACCACCGCTACTTTTTGTTGAGCCGAGGCGAGCGAAGAGACTAAAAGGAAAAGGCAGAGCAACCTCACGTGTCCAAAAGATTATGCTCAAAGATAGAGATTAGAAATTTGAATTATCGCTTCGCTACGATTACTTCTTCCGTAGGAGGAAAGGCAATTTGTTGAAGGCGTGCGATGCAAGCCAGCTTAACTCTTTGAAAATCTTCTTGTCGATCTTTCTTTACCGGCTGCGAAGGAGGAAGCTCTACGCGCAGCGCATCTATTTGCACACCATTGCGCCAAAAGCGATAGCAAAGATGGGGCCCTGTTGCTAAACCCGTGCTACCGACATACCCAATCGTTTGTCCTTGCTTTACACGCGTGCCTGCGGTAATGCCTGCAGCAATTTTACTCATGTGCAAATAGCCTGTAGTGTAGGTGCTATTGTGATGGATCTTCACATAGTTTCCATTGTTGGAAGTATAGCGCGCTTCTTCTACTACCCCATCGCCCACACTACGTATGGGAGTGCCAGTAGGCGCGGCAAAATCGGTGCCCAAATGTGCCCTAAAAACTTTTGCCACGGGATGAAAGCGATTGAGGTTATAGCGCGAACTGATTCGCGTAAACTCGATGGGATACTTCAATAGAGCCTTGCGCATGCTATTTCCTTCCTCATCGAAGTAATCGATTCCATCGCCCTGATCAAACGGAATGGCAAATTCGCCTTTACCAAAATGTTCGAAATAGATGCCCAGAATTTTTCCGATGCCGATGGGTTTATTGTCCACCAAGTTTTCTTCGTAAATTAATTTAAACTGATCGCCTTTTTGAAGTCGCTGAAAATCCACTTGCCATCCAAAGATATCTACGAACTTGTTGGTCAGTTCATGCGATATGTTTAATTGCTCAATGGTTTCAGAAAGCGATGATTCAATTCTACCGGAAACATTTTTCTCAACGGTTATGACAGGTCGCTGACATAACTCTACGTGCAACGAATCGTGCAAATGGAAAATGACATAATCAATCGGGTTGGGTTCGTAAATGAGTGCGCGCACTGTTTTTGCCGAATCGTGTTCGTGAATCAGTGTGTATTTTTTGTTTGCACCAATTTTTCGGAAGTCAAAAACTTTTTTGGAAAGGGTATTGAGTTGTTGAAAAATACGTGACGGAACATGCACCGAATCGAACAAATCAAAAAAGCGCTGATTGCGCTTGACGTGATCTTCAATTACGCCAAATTCGGTTACGGTCATTCCGTATAATACGACCGGTTCTTTTACGACACGTTGCTGATGGGTGGAATCTTGAGTGGATGAACTGCTTTCAGGACGAAAGAATTGATCCGTATATTGAGAAACCCACACGATTGATGCTATTGCCAACAGGATAGCTACAATTCGGTTTTTATGAGTCATCAATATTTTCAACATCCGCAAAAAAAAATGAATTACAAGTTTAGTTTAAAAAATACAACTACTGAAATCCTTGCGAGAAAAGCCTGACTACTTCTTAAATTTTGACTTCCCACTTTCCAAAAACTTCACAAAATTTTCCACTTTGAGATCACGCGTCTTAGGTGGTACCAGCGCGTGCTCGTCCAAACCCACAATCAAATAATACGGCTGTGCATTATTATTTAGTTTAGCTATTTGTAAATCGGCATTTTGTTTGCCAATGGTTTTCTTCACTTTGTTATCATAGGTAGAAGTGTACCATTCATTTTCCGGTAACACTGTTTTGTCATCTACATAAAGAGCCACCACAACAAAATCATTTTTTAATCGCTGCAAGACTTGCGGGTCGCTCCACACGCGTGCTTCCATCTCACGGCAATTGGTGCAACCATGACCTGTAAAGTCTATGAAGAGCGGTTTGTTTTGCTGGCGGGCGCACATCATCGCCTGCTTGTAATCGAAGTAGCCTTTGATCCCGTGCGGTAGATGTAATAAGTCTTCGTACTTCGGTGGATCACAAATTTCGTTCGCCTTTTCATTATTAGCTGCTGAAATTAAATCAAAGTCGTGTGTAGAGACAGGCGGCAGATAACCCGCCAATGATTTTAAAGGAGCCCCCCACATGCCTGGTATGAGATAGATTAGAAATGTAAAGACTGTAATGGCTAATGAAACACGCAATACACTTACCGTTTTATCTTCAGCATCCTTTCCGGTATCGCCAGGCATACGAAATCCTTTCATTAGATAAATGCCAATCAATGCTGTGATCACAATCCAGATGGCAAGATTCACTTCTCTATCTAAAATGCGCCAATGAAATGCCTGATCGGCAATACTTAAAAACTTAAAGGCTAGCGCAATTTCTATAAAGCCTAATATGACCTTAATGGTATTGAGCCATCCACCGGATTTTGGAAGTGACTTCAACCATCCCGGAAAAAACGCAAATACAGTGAACGGAATAGCAAAGGCGAGTGAAAACCCAAACATGCCCACAATGGGTTTGATTACTTCTCCACCAGCGGATGAAACCAAAATGCTTCCCACCAAAGGGCCGGTGCAAGAAAATGAAACGAGAACAAGTGTAAAAGCCATAAAAAATACACCGCCTATTCCACCTTTTTCAGCTTGCTGATCTACTTTGTTGACGAACGAATTGGGCAATGTAATTTCAAACAAGCCCAGAAAGGATAATCCAAAAACGATAAACACGGTAAAGAAAATCAGATTCGGAATCCACTCGGTAGAAAGGTGATTAGCTGTTTCAGGACCCATCAAAGGAGATAGAATAGCTCCAATTAATGTGTAAATCAATATAATCGATAAACCATAAATCAATGCTTGAAACTTGGTACCTCGCCCCGTAAAGAAACTCACCGTCATCGGGATCATCGGGAAAACGCAAGGGGTCAGTAATGCGGCTAGGCCGGCTATGAAGGCGAGTATAAAAAATCCCCACAGCGATTGATCCTGTGCGTCATCTTGTTTCAAAGAAGGATCTAAAATCGGGCCGGTTATCGGAGGCCACTGTTGAGCGGGTGAAACTGCTAAGGCTGGAGTTGTTTGATTATTACTTGTGGGTTGTGGTTCTTCTTCTTTTGGTTTCTCTTCTCTCTTTTCCGATTTACTTTCTTGCATGGTGGCACTTTTGCCACTGACTTTAATTGAGGTAAAAGAAAACTCACCATCGCCCGGCACACATTGCCCGGTAACATCGGTACAAACCTGATACTCATAAGAGCCTTCGATTTTTAGTGGGGCCCCCAGCACTTTCACTTTCTGTCTAAACTCACCCGTACCCTTAAATATTTTCAGATCGCATTCAAAAATAGCATCATGCTTATCCAGTGGATTGATCGGAATCAGTTTCCCCACCAACTGGTAGCTTGGATGCGGTGTGAACGTAAATGACGTTGGTATAGGGCCATCGCAAACAAACTCGGAGGAATACAAATACCAACTTTTATCGATAGTTGCTTTAAAAATTAATTCAATCTCCTGCCCTACCTGAGCCGATTCGGGAGCGGAATAACTCCATTTGGCTGGTTTAAGAACCTGCGCATTGGCACCAACTGAAACTAAACAAAGGGCAAGGAATAATCGATTTATAAACATCTTATCCAAAAAATTAAACAGTAAAAGTAAACAAGTAATGTCAAATCTGTTGCTTTGGTTCATTTTCCTTTGAAATCAACTGTAATTTTAGATTCATCTCCGCAACTAATTGTACACTAAACGGCTCAAGTTTCATTGCAAACTCTTTTTCTCAGAATAGTTATATCCCAATTTTTTGAAAACGTAGAATTTCATTCCAAATGATCCTCAATCCCAGTCTGTTTCATTAACCTTAATTAACTATTCTTAATTTTCAATAACTCATCATCTGATTTTCAAATGATAGCTTGTAAAAAACATTCAATGAAATCTGTAGATTTTTTCTATCGCTTTTTCGCCACTTTACTTTTTGGAAAATTCAAATTCTCATGATCATTTTATCTTTAACTTGTTAAGTGAAGAAATCGAAAAATATTTAAAAGGATAACTGCTTCTTAATACGAACCCTATACTATATGCTTCAAAATTTTATCAAGTCTGCACTTCGCAACATTGTTAAGAACAAGGTGTATTCATTTATCAATTTTATCGGCCTCACCAGCGGGCTCGCCTTGTCATTGCTAATCGTTGCCTACGTCCGCAACGAAACCAGTTATGATCAATTTCATGCAAAGGCTGAAAGGCTATATCGATTTGGTTACACCGTGCCAAATGGTATGCAAATAGCCAGCACGCCTCCTCCTATTGCACCTGCATTGAAAGATTATTATCCGGAAGTAGAAGAAGTGGCGCGCGTCTATGGGCGCAATGTCAGTATCAGCTTGCCGGGTAGCAACGATGCCTTTGAAGAAACAAGTGTATTCTTCGCTGATTCTGCATTTACCAAAATGTTTTCCCTGGAATTTGTGCAAGGTAATCCGCATCGCGCATTGTACGACAAGTACACTGTCCTGATCACCGAAGAAATGGCAACAAAGTATTTTGCGAATCGCAACCCTATTGGCGAAACTTTGATTTTCTCTGGAAGGCAATCGTTTAAAGTGGCAGGAGTAGTAAAAAATTTCCCTGACAACTCACATTTGCGCTTTAACATGCTTGTGCCGTACGATGATATGTTTGATTTGGAAGATGAAAAGACGGAACAAGTGCTGCGCGCCAATCTGGCGAAGAATTTTGTGATCAGTCACTCATACACCTATGTTTTATTGAAAGACGGAACTACGCCCGAGCATATCAATGCCACCATGGGCGATTTTGTAAAGAAGAATGCTCCTCCAAGTTTAGTGGTTGGTCAGGTTTTTACGCTGATGCCGTTGACGGATCTGCACTTGAAGAGTACGTACATCGGAGAGCCGACACCTACCAATTCAATGACCAATATTTATATCTTCATAGGTGTAGGAATCTTAACACTATTAATCGCGGCCATCAACTATATTAATTTAAGCACTGCCCAGTCATTTACGCGCACAAAAGAAATTGGGCTGCGCAAAATTCTGGGTTCACTGCGATCTCAATTAATTGTGCAATTTCTGGCAGAGAGTTTTGTTTTTTGTTCAGCCTCTTTGTTAACAGCTTATGCGGTTTTTTACTTTGCGCTTCCGCAAATGAATTTGCTTACCGGAAAAACACTTTTGTTTAGCGAAGTGATTGATTCAAACTTGCTGCTCGTTTCTTTTGTTCTGATGATCTTACTCATGTTTCTAGCTGGTGGCTATCCCGCCTATTTCGTCACACGCTTTGAATCGGTAAGCGCATTAAAGGGTGGCGATCATCGAGGAGGCGGCAAACAATTGCTGCGAAGAGCACTGGTTGTTTTTCAATTGGCCATCACCTGTTTATTGCTCTCCGGTTCCATGTTAATTTGGAAACAACTTCGCTATTTGGAAAACAAACCACTCGGGTTTCAAAAAGAACACATCATTAACATTCCGCTGCAAAGCCAAAACTTAAATGGCTATTTCCAACAAGCAGATTCAACTTTCAAAACACGATTACAAAGCTTTCGCGACATCATTGAACAACAAAGTGGTGTGCAAAAAACCGTTTTGTCATCCGGTTCACCGGGAGCGGGGGCAGTCTTTCGTGGCACCATTCCTGAAGGGTTTACCAAAGAAGATAATATGTATATCGCCAATCTGGCGGGCGACTATGATTTTTTAGAAGCCTTTGATATGAAGTTGGTAGCGGGGCGTGCCTTTAGTAAAGATTATGGCACCGATGTGAAAGAGGCTTTCATCGTAAACGAAATGGCCGTGAAGGAATTTAAATGGGAAACACCCGAAAAGGCATTGGGCAAAACCATCGACCGCGAGGGTAAGAAAGGAAAAGTAGTTGGTGTGATTGCCGATTTCAATTTTATGTCGTTGACGACTGCGATTTCACCATTGGTGCTTTCGATGGATCAAAATCAATTCAATACGCTTTCGGTTCGATTTGAAAACGCGAATGTATCCGGCACTATCAAGACCATCGAAAAAGAGTGGAATCGTATCTTTCCTGAAAAAGCATTTGAGTTTACGTTTCTGGATGAACAACTCAATCAGCAATATTCCAATTATGAAAATTTTGGATTGATCATTCAAAGTTTTACCGGCATCGCCATCTTAATTTCTTGCTTGGGTGTTTACGGATTGATTTTGTTTATGGTGCAACGCAAGGTGAAAGAAATTGGCATTCGTAAAGTCATGGGGGCATCCATCGCGAACTTATTGAATATGATTTACAAAGAGTTTGTTGTTTTAATTGGCATCGGCTTTATTCTGGCTTTGCCGGTATCGTATTACTTTATCAATGAATGGCTAAATAATTTTGTCTATCACACTTCCGTGGATGTGTTTACCTATCTGATTAGTTTGGTTTTAGTTACGTGCATTGTGTTACTCACAATTACGTATCAGTCCGTGAGAGCCGCCAGAGCCAATCCGGTGCAATCGCTACGGAGCGAGTAAAAAAAGAAAAAGAAAACCCGAGCATATTGCCCGGGTTTTTTTATGTTATGTCGGCAGGGTAGTGCAACCCCATCTTTTCGCGGATGCGATCAAGTGTTTCCATTAGCAAAAGCGTATCGTCTAATTTTCGTAGCGGACTTTCTCTGAGACCATTCAGCAAACAATCTGTTACATGTTGTGCCTCGTATTCATAACCAAAGCCTTTTGCTGATTCAAATGGAATTATCTCACAAGTATCAACTGTGGAAGAATAAAACTCGAGTTGCGTAGTGGGGCCGTGAAAGCGATGCGTGAGCCGCAATCTTCCACGGTCACCAACAATATCGGCTCCGGTAGCAAGATGTGATTGAAAGCTGGAAAATAGTTGGGCAATAGCACCGCTACGGTAGCGAAACTGCATGGCACATTGCTCATCGGCACCTGTGGAAGCAAAAAAACCATTGGCAAAAATTTCATCGGGGACACCTAATAAATCCTGTGCGAGGAAAACAGGGTAAACTCCAATATCTAACAACGAACCTCCTCCTAAATTGAGATCATAGATTCGTGGTGCAATGGGTTCTGCTGGTTTGAATCCGAACTCGGCATGGATGTATTGAATCGTTCCAATTTTCTGTTCGCGAATTAATTCTTTTACTTTTAAATAATGTGGCAGAAACCTCGTCCAAAAGGCTTCCATCAAAAACACATTTTGTGATCGCGCCAACTCTATCATCTCTTTCGCCTGATTTGCATTCATTGCAAATGCTTTTTCGCAAAGCACGGCTTTCTTGTGTTGCAGGCAGAGCATGACATGTTCATAATGCAGAGCATGCGGAGTGGCGATATAAATAACATCTACATCGACATCAGTCACTAATTCTAGATAAGAGGCGTATGCTTTCGAGGCGTTAAATTCCTTTGCAAAGTCTGTAGCTGTTTCGGTTGAGCGAGCGGCTACCGCAAATAGTTCTGCGT
This sequence comes from Cyclobacteriaceae bacterium, assembly GCA_013140555.1. Lineage (GTDB taxonomy): Bacteria > Bacteroidota > Bacteroidia > Cytophagales > Cyclobacteriaceae > ELB16-189. Next base: position 10,704 of record JABFSO010000482.1, read on the forward strand.
TTTTTACCAAGGCTAAGTCGCTGGCAAATTTTCGTGCAATCTTTCCGCAGCCAAGTATGCCCCAGCGAATGGTTTTTTTCATAGGTATTGCCATTTATGTGTCAGTACATTTTCGAAATGTCTGTCGCTATTAACGAAAGCAAGTTAACGACTTGTTCTATTCTGTGCACTGCACTGTTCAAAATTGTAACACATCCTAAAAGAATATGTGTACAGCGCTCTTAAATAAAGGATTTAATAGTTGGCAGCAATTTTGCCAGTAATTGAGATAGATGCCAAACATGTGAATGTGTCTGACACCTTTGATTAAAAATTGAAACCGATGAAAACGCTACTTACTCTCGTGCTTTGGTGTTTGCTTTTTGTGTTTTGCTGGCCACTGGCACTCTTCGTATTGATTTTCTTTCCGCTGATCTGGCTTCTGCTTTTGCCCTTTCGGATTGTCGGCTTTACGCTCGAAGCGGTATTCAAATTAATCGGCACCATTTTGATGTTGCCCTTTCGACTATTGGGCGTCAAAATGTAAAGGTTTTATCTTGGTCTTCCTTTTTTACAATTAAATACGGCTTCCCATTTTCAATGCTTGCGCCACTCATCACGGTATTTACTTCCTTTTGGTTGGCAAGAAAAAGTTTAGTTCCTATTTTAAACGTGAATTCTTTCGTGCCTCTTGGCCACATCCAATAGCCTTGAGTTCCGTTTCCATTGTCACCCGGTGTATAAGAAATGAGTGTTACTTTCTTAGGGAGAATGGATGTGTTCTTAATCTTGAATTTAACGGGTTCATTACTTTGTGAATAGCATGCTATAACAGCAAAGAAT
>JABFSO010000156.1 GCA_013140555.1 Cyclobacteriaceae bacterium
CCGGGCCATCCAAATTTATTTGGCTTTGCACCTGATGCGATAATAAGGATATCGTATGAGAGTGTGCCTTTTGTTCGAAGCGTGAGTGATTTAGTTTCAGTGTCTACGCGCTCTACCCAATCGAATGCTAAGTCAATTTTATTTTTTTTCCAGAAGTTGCCTTCGTAGGGTTTTGTGTGATCGAATTTCAAATGCCCCATGTATACATACATGAGCGCGGTGCGAGAGAAGAAATATTCGGATTCACCGGAAATGATGGTGATTTTGTGATTGCTGCGTTTGCGAATGTGGCGCGCGGCTGTAATCCCGCTGATGCCGTTTCCAATAATGACGATGTGCTTCATGCTGTTTTCAAAGCTCCGCTATTTTTATTGCACTTGATGTCGCTTAGTTGACATTACCGAGCCTCTCTTAAAGGTAGTTTTAATTCGTCTTTTTAACTAGTCCATCCATCTGCATCTAAATTTCAAAATATGAACCGTTTACTCTTTTTTGTTTTGGTGCTGATCGCATCACCTTTGTTTGCACAAAATTTTACGACTGCAGCCGATGCTTTCTTGAGAAAACATGTCACCAACGGATCGGTGGCTTACAGCAAGATCAAGCAAAACATGGCTGAGATTGAAAGTCTTTACACACAGATTGGCGAACAGAAATTTGATGGTATGGATGATGCCAATAAAAAGGCATTTTACATCAATGCTTACAACTTGGTGGTGATCTATTGGGTAGCGAAACATTATCCGCTCAAGTCACCGCTGGACGATAGCGGTTTCTTTGATCGCGTGAAGCACAAAGTAGCCGGTGAGGAGATGACGTTGAATTCCTTAGAGATTAAAAAGTTATTGGCGGTTTATAAAGACCCGAGGATACACTTTGCATTGGCGTGTGCTGCTAAAAGCTGCCCGCCACTGGCTAGCTTCGCCTACACATCAACCAATCTCGAAAAACAGTTAGGCGAGCGCACTACACTGGCAGTCAACAACCCAAATTGGTTGAAAGTAAATGCAGCACAGAAGAAAGTGGAACTATCGAAAATTTTTGAATGGTATAAAAAAGATTTTCTGGCTGCCGCCAAAACAGAACTCGATTGGATAAATCTTTATCGCAAAGAAAAAATCCCAGCCTACTACTCGGTGGGATTTTATGAATACAACTGGGCGCTGAACGAAAAGTAGAGCAGTTGTACAGTTAATGGTTATTTGTTAATCGTTAATGACCAATTACGATTAACTATTATACATTTTGTCATAATACTCTTGCGCCATGCGGCCTGATTCAAAGAAGGGCGATACATCTTTCATCGCCTTCTTTACAATTTTATTCCATTTTTCGGGTGCATCGTAGTAAGTAGGAATCACTTCTTTTTCCAGCAAGGTCAACAAGTTCTCAGCTTCAATCCGATCGCGCTCTTCGACTGAAAGTTTCTCATCGGCCGTACCAATGATAAATGAATTTTTACCGTGATCGGCAAACTCAGGAACCCATCCATCCGGAATCGAAACATTGACTGAAGCGTTCATCGCGGCCGTCATACCAGAAGTACCCGAAGCTTCGTGATACAAACGCGGGTTGTTCAACCACACATCCGATCCTTTTTTTAAATGACCTGATAGCCACAATTCATAACCTGTTAATACGGTGCAATTCGGCAGTGATTTTGTTTTCCAATAAATGTCGTTGAAGATGTTGATGGCATTGTAATCTTCCGGATACGGCTTGCCCGCCCAGATAATCTGAATTGGATATTTGGTGTTGGTAGCCAGTTTTTTGAATCGTTCAAAATCGGCTAGTAACAAGTTGGCGCGCTTGTACGCAGCAAAACGTCTCGCCCATACAATCGTAAATACATTTGGGTCGAATAGCTTGCCGGTTTGATTGGCTACAATGCGGAAGAGTTTCGTTTTCAGTTCCTTCTTGCGTGTCACTAATGCTTTGTCGTTGTCACTTTCCAATGCAGCTTCCAACGCATCATCGTGCCAGTAGCGTTTGTTTTGTGCGTTGGTGATGGCTCCGATCTCGCAAATGCCTTCAAAGCCTTTCCACATTTTGCGCGACACCTCGCCATGCAATTGCGAAACACCATTGGCACGCTTGGCCATTCGCAAAGCGGCCAACGTATAATTTAATGTATTCTCATCCGGTGCGGCCATTTCTAAAATGGTTTTGCGATCAGCACCTTGAAAGAAGCCAAGCACCTCCATTGTTTTAATAGCATGCTCTTCGTTGCCAGCTTTTTCAGGAGTGTGTGTGGTAAACACAACACGCTTTTTCACTTCTTCCAGTTTTTTGTATTTGTCGAGCAGATAAAAACAAAGAGGCAATGCATGCCCTTCGTTCATGTGATAGATGTCCGTTTCGCGGCCTAATACATCTAACAACTTTGCGCCACCCACTCCTAACAAAATGGATTGTGCAATGCGAGCTGATTCGTGTGAATCGTACAGGCGATGACAAATGGTTTGAGCGAGGTAATCGTTTTCGGCTATGTCCGTACTCAATAAAAACATGGGCACCGTATTGAACACCTCCGGCTTGAGCAAATACACTTTCACATGTACCGTGTGATTGTGAATGGTAATCGGGAAAGTGATACCGATGTCAGTTAAAAAAGAATAGTCTTTTTGAATGTAGCTGGATTGCAGCGTGCCATCTTTGTTGCGCTCCTGATCGTAGTAGCCATATTTCCACAAAATGCCAATGCCCACCAGGTTTTGCTTCAGTTCGAATGCACTGCGCATGTGCGAGCCGGCCAGAAAGCCCAGACCACCGCTATAAATTTTTAACGGTTGATCGATGGCAAACTCCATTGAAAAATAAGCAGCGGGTTTGCTGTACTTTTTATCAAAAGAGTAAGGAAATAGCTGATCTAATGAAAACATGCGCCTGAGATTTAGTTAAGGTTAAATTTTTGGTGTGCGAACTTAACACATCCCAATCAATTTGCTTAAACAAATTGCCTCAGCCGCATGCTTTAACTTATTGCAAACGATTGTTTTACTGGCTCAGAGGTAAGTCATAGCAATGGAAATCTGCTTGGAAGTGTTGAAATCCAATTTCGTTTTCTCGTAACTAGGCGGGCCAAACGAGCCCTTCGCATTATTGGAGAAGCCAAAACCCTCTTTGGGCATACCGATAAAGTTCGAGTCCATCTTTTCATTACTGTTGGCATCGTGCATCACACTAATTCCATAGGTACCCGCGGGTAAGTTGTCAATTACCACCTCAA
>JABFSO010000270.1 GCA_013140555.1 Cyclobacteriaceae bacterium
CATTTGGAGCGGTTAATCTGGAAGACATCAAAGCTCCGGGGTGTTTCAAAAGTGAGACTGAGCTGCGCGCCAAGATGAACATTCCGATCATGCACGATGACCAGCACGGGACGGCCATTATCTCCAGCGCAGCCTTGATCAACGCATTGCTCGTAGTGGGGAGGAAAATTGATGAAATTACGCTGGTAGTGAATGGGGCGGGTGCAGCGGCTGTGTCGTGCACTAAATTATATTTAGCACTTGGACTTAATAAAGAAAACCTGATCATGTGCGATAGCAAAGGGGTCATTCATAAAGAACGCCCCGGCCTAGATGCCAGCAAGCTGGAGTTTGCTACCACACGCAAAGTCAACACCCTGCAAGAGGCCATCAAAGGTGCCGATGTTTTTCTTGGACTTTCTGTAGCTGATATTTTGACACCTCAAGATATTTTGGCGATGGCCAAAGACCCAATTGTGTTTGCCTTGGCTAATCCCAATCCTGAAATTGCCTACGATCTCGCCAAGAAAACGCGCCCTGATTTAATCATGGGTACCGGTCGACCCGATCATCCGAATCAAGTCAATAACGTACTCGGGTTTCCTTACATTTTCCGCGGTGCGTTGGATGTGCGCGCGACAGAAATTAACGAAGCTATGAAGCTCGCAGCCGTGCACGCATTAGCTGACTTAGCTCGTGAGCCCGTGCCCGATATTGTTTTTCAGGCGTATGGAATAGATACCATTCAGTTTGGCCGCGAATACCTTATTCCAAAACCACTCGATCCCAGATTGATTACCACTGTTTCTCCGGCTGTTGCCAAGGCAGCGATGGAATCAGGCATTGCCAAAAACCCAATTAGCGATTGGCAGAAATACCACACGGACTTACTGAAACGAATCGGCATCGATCAAAAATTGACCTCACGCGTAATTGATTTGGCCAAGAAAAAGCCGAAGCGCATTTTGTTTGCCGAAGCAGATCATATTAAGATTTTAAAGGCTGCACAGATTTTACAAGACGAAGCCATTGCCATTCCCGTTCTGCTTGGAAGTCGGGTAGATATTGAACGATTGATTAAAGAGCACAACTTAGATTTGAGTGGTTGTGAGATTGTAGATCCACGCGAAGAAAAAGAACTGACCGCTACATACGCTAAAGCTTATTTTGAAAAGCGTGCACGCAAGGGAATCACAGTGAAAGAAGCCGAGCGACAAATGCGCGATCGCAATGCCTTTGGTGCCATGATGGTTGAGTTTGGCAAAGCCGATGCCTTGGTGTCTGGCCTTACCAAAGACTATTCAAAAACGATTGTGCCTTCGCTGCAAATCATTGGCATGAGCCCGGGTGTGAAACGCGTAGCGGGCATGTACATCATTATGAATAAGAAGGGAACATTCTTCTTTGCCGATTGCACCGTGAATGTAAACCCAACTGCTGATGAGTTAGTTGGAATTATTGGATTAGCTGCACGTGGGGTAAAATTCTTTGACATTGAACCTCGAGTGGCTGTGCTATCTTATTCCAACTTCGGATCGAGCAAAGGCGAAATTCCGGAAAAGGTACAAGAGGCTGTGAAGTTAGCAAAGGCAAAATATCCCGAGTTGATTTTGGATGGCGACATTCAGGCAAACGTAGCTTTTGATACCGAACTGCAACGCGAAAATTATCCTTTCAGTGCTTTAGCGAAAGACGGAGCCAATACGCTCATCTTCCCCAACCTGGCATCTGGAAATATTGCTTACAAACTGTTGATGGAAATCGGTGGAGCAGAAGCCATCGGCCCTATTTTGTTAGGTATGAAAAAACCGGTGCACGTATTGCAATTAGGCAGCTCCATTCGCGATATCGTAAACATGGCCGCCATTGCTGTAGTAGATGCACAATTGCATGAAAAGAATGAACACTTATAATTTGAAGATTTGATAATTGGTCAATTTGAAAATGTTTCCGACAATTGATTTCTTCCTAAGAAGTATATCAGATTTCAAGATGGTAAAAATTTTTAAAATAGTTAGTTCATGGATGCAGCCAATTTTCAAATTGATACATCTTCAAATTTTCAAATTAGCGATTAGATGATAGCCTACTTAAAAGGAAAACTGGTTTACAAAGATCCATCGCATGCCATAATCGAAGTGAATGGGATGGGGTATCAAGTGAATATTTCGCTGAACACGTTTGCCGAGATTAAAGACAAGGAAGACATTCGGTTATCCACCTATTTTCACGTGCGTGAAGATGCGCAGATTCTTTTTGGTTTTGCCACCGAGGCCGAGAAGCAAATGTTTCAATACCTGATTTCTGTAAATGGAGTTGGGCCAACTACCGCACTGGTTGTGTTGTCGTTTTTACCTCCCGAAGAATTGAAGGCCGCCATTATTCGCGAAGACGCACCGGCCTTGCAAGCGGTGAAGGGAATTGGCGGTAAAACCGCGCAGCGATTGATCCTCGAATTGAAGGATAAATTGAAGAAAGATAGCCTCGAAGAAATGCCCGGAAATACCGGTTTGGTGCGCAATACCGTTCGTCACGAGGCGTTAAGTGCCTTGGTAACATTGGGTATTGCCAAACCAGCTGCGGAAAAGAGTGTAGATGCGGTGCTGAAAAAGTCTGGAAATACCATTAGTTTGGAAGAGCTTGTGAAACAAGCATTAAAAAACGCCTAAATACGATTGATTGTAGCTACTCGGAAGATCAACTTCAGTTTCGGACTGGCATTTTGCCTTTTCGCACTGCTGCTTTTGCCTGAGGCAAATGCACAGAGCGATAGCACGCAAACGAAATCGGACACTTCCAAAGCGAAAATCATAAACCCCTATCGCCCCAGCTATCGCCCCACCGACCGCTATGGCGATCCGTTTTCAAATTATTCCAGCTACTCCCCTCTATTCTTAAAAAACCCCAAGAGCTTCAATCTCGATGTGCAGTTTGACTCGGGCATGAATTATAACATTCGTGAACGAATCGGTAAGGTTAACTTCCGCCCCAATTCATCCATGACTTTCCGCGACTTTAGTTCGCAACAGGATCAACTCTTTCGCAAACAATATTGGCAAACCAAAAGTCAGGCGCTGGATGGCGTGAGTGCTGTGAGCGGGCGCAATCTGTTACCTAAATTGTATGTCAGCCCGATACTCGACCGAATCTTTGGTGGCAGCTATGTGGAGTTGGTACCACGCGGAAATGTGATTTTGGATTTAGGTGCTTCCTTTCAAACCATCAACAATCCATCCATTCCCATCCGCCAGCAAAGCAATGGAGGTTTTGAATTCGACCAGCAAATCAGTTTGAATGTAACCGGCAAAGTAGGCGAGAAGCTGAAAGTGACCACCAACTTTGATAACAACAACTCATTCGATTTTCAAAATAACATGAAGGTGGAATACACCGGCTTCAAAGAAGACTTGTTAAAAAAATTGGAAATTGGTAATGTGGGTTTGCCGTTGAACAACAGTTTGATCCAGGGATCGCAAAATTTGTTTGGTGTAAAGGCGCAGTTGCAATTCGGAAAACTATTTGTAACCGCAGTAGCCTCAACACAGCGAGGCAAACAATCTTCGGTGCGCGTAGCCGGAAATTCCAGCGGCACATCGCAAGGCCGCCCATTTGAAATTGTGGGGTCACAGTATGATGAGAATCGGCACTTTTTCTTGGGACATTTCTTTCGCGATAATTATGAGAAATGGCTGGGCACGTTACCGCAAGTTTTTACCGGAATCAATATTACCCGCATCGAAGTGTATGCTGTCAATCGATCCAACGACACACAAACCAATCGCGATGTAGTTGGCTTTATGGATTTGGGTGAAACCAACCGAATTTATTCCCCCAGTGTTCAAACGAATTTTCCCAACACGCAACCAGGCGAAGTGCCAACACACAACGAGGCAAATAAACTTTTTACACTTATACCTACAAAACCGGAATCTGGTACGATCAATGATGAGTTGAAGGCAAAGAACTTAACGAGTGGAGTTGATTTTGTGAAAATAACCAGCGCACGAAAATTAGCAACAACGGAATTTTCATTTAATAGTCAACTCGGCTACATCACCTTACAGCGCAAGTTACAAAACGATGAATCGTTGGCCGTAGCCTACGAATATACTTACAATGGTCAGGTATATAAAGTGGGCGAACTTACCGAAGACTATTCAGGTAAAAATCCCACGCAAGTGGTATTGTTAAAATTACTTAGACCGGGACAAGCTGCGCCTTTGGATAGTGAGAAAAAAATACTTCCAACCTGGGATTTGATGATGAAGAACATTTACAGCCTCAATGTTTCTTCGCTTACGCGTGATGGTTTTCAACTACGCGTCATCTATCGCGATGACCGCACGGGTATTGATAATCCCCAGTTACAAGACGGAACGGTTTCGCGCACCAAGCAATTGATTCAGGTATTTGGATTAGATCGACTCAATCCATACAACGACCCACAACCGGACGGAAACTTTGACTTTGTAGAAGGAATCACGGTAAACACCAGCACAGGCCTGATTATTTTTCCTTACCTCGAGCCGTTTTATAATCCGCTTCAGAATTTGTTTAAACTCGAAAACAACACGGCTATTGAAACCAATTTAAGTGATAAATACCTTTACGAGAAGCTCTACCGCACTACGAAAGCAGAAGCAGAGTTATTAGCCACAAAAAATAAATTTTGGATTGTGGGTTCTTTTCGAGCCGGTGCGGGAAAGGAAATCGTCATTCAGGGATTTAACATTTCCCAAGGATCGGTGAAGGTATATGCCGGAGGAACTCCGCTGCGTGAAGGGTTGGATTATTCTGTTGATTATACCTTTGGTAAAGTCACGATTCTGAACGATGGGATTTTAAGTTCGGGCAAAGACATCGACATTCAATATGAACAACAAGATCCATTTGCATTTCAAACACGCTCGTTGTTGGGAACTCGCTTCGATTACAAATTGAATGACGACATCAACTTGGGTGCTACCTTTTTGTATTATAATGAACGCCCGCTCATTTCGCGAAATCTGATTGGTAGCGAGCCTGCACAAAACATACAATATGGTTTGGACTTTAACATGAAGAAAGACTCGCGCATCTTAACTAAGTTGGTGGATGCACTTCCGTTTCTTCAAACCAAAGAGACTTCCACTATTTCATTGAATGCCGAGTTTGCCCAACTTTTGCCGGGTACATCCAACGTGATTGATGGCGAGGGAACTTCTTTCATTGATGATTTTGAAAACACCGTTACACCATACAGCCTCATGGCACCACAAGGATGGAAGCTTGCAGCGGTGCCAACGAATGACACAAATTTAGATTTTTCCCCAGGTGGAGCACTCAATGACCTTCAGGCGGGTTACGGACGAGCGAAGCTGGCATGGTATCAAGTGGATAATTTATTTTATCGGGAAGGGGGAAGCTTCAAACCTAGCAACATCACTTTAGATGATTTAAAGAATCACTATACACGACCGGTGTTGCCGCAAGAAATTTTTCCCGGCAGAGATGCTTACGTAGGTAATTTTTACGAACCTATTTTTGACATCGCTTACTTTCCGAATGAACGTGGTCCCTATAATTATAATCTAGCTTTCAAAGGCCTCGATCGCTCACGGAAGTGGGGAGGTATCACTACTGCTGTTCGAAATGAAGTTGACTTTGATAAGGCAAATGTGGAGTATGTGGAGTTTTGGATGATGGATCCATTTATCAACAATACGAATGGTCAAGTTCTAGATGGTATTAATAACAAGTCCAATACTACCGGTGGTAAATTGATTTTACACCTCGGCACGATTTCAGAAGATGTTGTCCGCGATGGTAAACACGGTTTTGAAAACGGCCTGCCTCGAGATGGCGGTAACAATAGCACGATCCCAACCGAATGGGGAAAAGTTACAACGCTCCAATACCTAAATAATGCCTTTGATAGCAGCCCCACTTCACGTGCCAATCAGGATGTGGGGATGGATGGACTGAGTGATTCAGAAGAGAACGTAAAGTTTGAAACGTTTATCAACTCAAGTCTGGATGCAGAAAAAGTGAAGGAGGATCCATCAGCTGATAATTTCAAATACTTTCTCAATCAAGAGTATGATGATAATAAAGCCAAAATTTTAGAGCGCTATAAAAGTATCAATGGGCAAGATGGTAACTCACCCATCGTAACAGGTTCTCAATCTTTTGCACAATCCGGCAGCCCGCTGCCTGATAATGAAGATTTGAATCAGGATAACACACTGGCCGAAAAAGAAGAATCATTTTATTCATACAACATCGAGTTAATGCCCGGCCAATTAGAAGTGGGTAAAAAATTTATTGTTGATAAAATCACACCATCGCTCGAAGGATTTGCAGCGGGTGAAGTAACCTGGTATTTGTTTCGGGTTCCCGTCCGAAATTATGATGGAAAAACCGGAGCTATTAATGGATTTAAATCGATTAAATATGCGCGATTGATTGTCACTAATTTTTCGGAACCGGTGGTCTTGCGTATGGCCAATTTCCGAATGATAGGAAACCGCTGGAGACGCTACACGGAAAACTTAAATCTCAATCCGGTAGATGAACCACAAGATGGCAAAGACGATTTTGTTGTTTCGGCTGTAAACGTAGAAGACAACGCGCAACCTGATTCTAAAAAGCCCGGCTACGTTGAACCTTTGAACCGCGACCGTGACATCACCTCCACACAACAACGCAGACTAAATGAGCAATCCGTTCAAATGTGTGTAACTGAATTAGCCGATGGAGATGCGCGTGCTATTTACAAAAATGTGTCGCTCGATTTCTTCAACTACGGTCGAGTTAAAATGTTTATCAGCGCGCACGATCAAACGGGAGAAACGCAGGATAATCAACTTACTGCCTTCGTTCGCTTAGGTTCAGACTTTGATCAAAACTATTATGAGATAGAACTTCCATTAAAGCTTACACCTCCCCTCACAAATGCAATTTCTGAAGTATGGCCTGATCAAAATCAACTGGATTTGGATTTAAATGAATTGTATGCCTTGAAGGTGCAGCGCGATCGGGAGAATTATTCACTCAGCAATCTATATCCTTTGGCTGCCGGAAGACAGGTGGGCAAACATTCCTTGCGGATTTTAGGAAGACCCGATTTGGCACAAGTAAAAGTAATGATGATCGGTGTGCGTAATCCGATTACCGGAGATGCAAAGCCGCTGAGTATTTGTTTGTGGGCCGATGAACTTCGTTTGACAGACTTTGACCGAACGGCTGGTATTGCCGCCAACTTTGTTCTGAACGCAAAACTGGCCGACCTCGGAAATATTTCCGGTTCTTACCGACATATTGGATTTGGATTTGGTGGCGTGCAATCAAAAATTGCGGAGCGTGCACGGGGAGAAACCAACGCATTTGATATTTCGGGCACGATCAACGTAGACAAATTATTGCCACCCAATCTTGGCTTAAAGATTCCCATGTTCTTTAGTTACGAGAGCAATGTGATCAGTCCCAATTTTGATCCGGCCAACCCGGACGTGCGGCTCGCGGCCGCGCTCAAGTCGTTTAATACAGATGCAGAAAAGAATGCTTATCTCCAGTTGATACAAGACCGCACCATCAAGCGAAGTATCAACTTTACGAATGTGCGCAAAGTAAAAGTGAAGAAAGATGCGAAGTCGCATATTTATGATATTGAGAATTTTTCATTCACCTACGCGTACAGCGATCAAACGCATACCAATTTTAGTTTGATCACCGATTTGAAGCGCAACGTCAAGGGTGTAGTGGCCTGGCAATATGCCTCCAAGTTCAAAGGCTTTGAACCATTTAAAGATGTGAATCTGTTTGCACCTAAAGCTTTACAGTTTATTAAGGACTTTAATTTTAACCCAGTGCCCAACACCATTTCGGTGCGTGCAGAATTGGATCGGTCGTATAATGAACTTACCTATCGTAGTTCAGTAAAAGATGTAGACGCGCTGTCCAATAAGCCAAATTATTCTAAATACTTTGTGTTCAACCGTTATTATAATGTGCGATGGAACTTAACGAAATCACTCAGTTTAGATTACAATGCCACTGTCAATGCCATCATCGATGAACCGAATGGTGATTTGAGTCACCCGGATTCGATGAAGATTGTGCTGAACAATCTTAAAAACTTTGGTCGTATCAAATACCTCGATCAAAGCATTACTTCCAATTACACATTGCCTTTCGATAAGTTTCCACTTACGAATTGGATTTCGGGCGACTATCGATACAGTGCCGGATACAATTGGAAGGCGGGACCGCTCGAGAAAACTACCGCTTTGCAAATTGGCAATACGATTCAGAACTCGCGCACACAAGCACTCACGGGTCGTATTGACATGGTGAAGCTTTATAATAAAATTGGATTCTTGAAAGATGTGAATACTCCGGCCAGACCACCGGCACCAACTAACAACAAGAAACCGGCAGTGCCCGATACCGTTCGCAGACCACCTGACCTAAAAGCTGTAAAGATGTTGTTGCGTCTGGTAATGTCTTTGCGAAATATTAATGGTAGCTACACCATCAACGAAGGTTCCATCTTACCCGGCTTCAACAAGAGCCCTAAACTATTTGGCTTTGATCAGGATTGGCAATCGCCAGGGATCGGTTTTATATTGGGCGATCAGGACCCGAACATTGCCAGACTAGCCGGTAAAAATGGATGGCTCACCAAGAATACTAAACTGACTGCACCCTTTACTCAAAATCAAAGTACAGAACTAACACTTCGTGCCAGCCTTGAACCATCTACTGATATTAAAATACAGTTAGATGCTCGTAAGAGTACCAACGCTGCCTATCAGGAAATTTTCAGGTACGATGAGACGATGCCAATTCCAGATTATGTTGGTTTGAGCCCGAGCCGAAATGGTTCGTATCGTATTTCATTTATGAGTGTAAACACTTCATTTGAAAATAATTCGAGTATCAATTCGGATGTGTTCAAACAGTTTGAAAAAAATCTGGAGATCATTAAAGCTCGTTTTCAAACCTTAAATAGCGGAAAAGAATATGACATTAAATCGCAAGACGTTTTAATACCCGCCTTCATAGCTGCTTACTCGGGCTCATCAGCCGAAACGGTGGGTTTGTCGCCCTTTCCGAAAATTCCTGTTCCCAATTGGCGATTCGACTATAGTGGTTTGAACAAATTGTCTTTCATGAAAGATATTTTTCAATCCGTCACAATCAACCACGCCTACACTTCCAACTACTCGGTGGTAAACTATAGCAACTCGCTCGAATACACGAAGCCGGAGTATGCACAATACCGAAGCCAGCTTCAGATTAATAAGCCGATTGAAGGATATAATTCTGATTTTTTTGCGGTCGCCAAAAGTACCACTACCGATCAGCTCATTCCACTTTACATCATTAATCAGGTGATGATCAGTGAATCATTTCAACCATTAATTGGAATTAATGCGCGCACCAAAAGCAAACTGAGCTTAAAGTTTGAATACAAAACAAAGCGCGATGTTTCGCTCAATGTAAGCAACGCACAAATCACCGAATTGTCGGGTAAAGATTGGTCGTTTGAGGTGGGCTTCACCAAAAACAATATGAAGCTGCCATTTAAAGATCAAGGGCGGACGATCACCTTAAAAAACGATATTACTTTTTTAATGAACATCAGTTTAAGCAATACGCAAACGATTCAGCGAAAAATTGCCGAAGAAAGTGTGATCACAAATGGTAACATCAATTTCCAATTTCGCCCCAATATTCGATATGTGGTCAATCAAAAGTTACAGATTACGGCCTATGCCGAACATAGTACCAACGAACCGCTTGTAACTAATTCGTATCCACGATCCAACACGCGTGTTGGCTTCAAGATTCTGTTTAATCTGGCTCCTTAAATTGGCAGGCCGGACTGTCTATTTTAACTTCTACAAAATTGGTTTGCCGGGTTCGTAGCTCGCGCTTTTTGGTTATTTTTGTGCCCTAAACAAACAGACCACTATGAACATACCTGCCAACCTCAAATACACGAAAGATCACGAATGGATTGAATTAAACGGCAATACAGCCACCGTAGGCATCACTGATTTTGCGCAAGGCGAATTGGGTGACATCGTGTATGTGGACATTTCTTCTGTAGGTAAATCCATTGCACAGCATGAAGTTTTCGGAACCGTAGAAGCTGTAAAAACAGTTTCTGATCTGTTTATGCCTGTATCCGGAAAAGTGTTGGAGTTCAATTCAGGTTTAGAGGCTGCTCCTGAAACAGTCAATTCAGATCCATACGGAAAAGGCTGGATGGTAAAAGTAGAATTGAGCAATGCTTCAGAAGTTGAAGGCCTTCTTTCAGCGGATCAATACAAGGAACTAATTGGTAAATAAAACTTGTTCGTTGATGGTTGAATGCTTTTTCAATAAGAGTAGAAGCTATTAACTATCAACAGATAACTATGATTGAACTTCCTACTATATCTGCAGAACAAACACGTAAACGCAAGCCGGATTGGCTTCGGGTGAAGTTGCCCATTGGGCCGGAGTATGCCAAGGTACGCAAACTAGTAGACGATCATAAGTTGCACACCATCTGCGAAAGCGGAAACTGCCCCAACATGGGCGAATGCTGGGGTGCTGGCACGGCTACCTTCATGATTTTAGGAAATGTGTGTACACGTAGCTGCACCTTTTGTGCTGTTGCGACTGGCCGTCCACCGGAATATGATGTAGATGAACCTAAGCGTGTGGCTGAGGCAATCAAGTTGATGGGAGTAAAACATGCCGTAATCACTTCCGTAAATCGTGATGAGTTGAAAGACCGTGGCGCTGAGATTTGGTATCAAACCGTAGTGCAGACCAAAGTCTTGAGTCCAGCCACCACTATTGAAACACTGATTCCCGATACGAAAGGAAATTGGGATGCTCTTTATCGCATGATTGAAGGCGGACAGGAAGTGGTTTCGCACAATATGGAAACAGTGGGCAGACTTTATCGCATCGTGCGCCCACAAGCAAAATACGAACGTAGCTTAGAACAAATCAAACGTACACGCGAAGCAGGCAAACGCACCAAGTCAGGAATCATGTTGGGCGTAGGCGAAACGAAAGAAGAAGTATTCAAAGCAATGGACGACTTGGCTGCGAATGGTTTAATGATTCTCACGCTAGGGCAATATCTGCAACCCACCAAAATGCACTTAGAGGTAGCCGAGTTTATTCATCCCGATACTTTTGCGATGTATAAAGAGGAAGGCTTGAAGCGCGGTTTAAAATATGTAGAGTCGGGCCCGTTGGTTCGGTCTTCGTATCATGCCGAGCGGCATGTGAACGTGCCTTTATAATTCTCTATTCTTCAAGATTTCTTAAATGTTCAATATCGCCCTGATCTTTCGGGCGGTTGGTAGCTTCTTTTTCGCGTAGCAAGTCTTGCGCATGAATTACTTTAAAAGTTAAACCTTCAAAGTTCCCTGTTTTGGCGCGGAGGTAAGCCTGATCGAAATCAAATTCAGAAAGTGTTTTTAGGCTTTTCATTGGCT
>JABFSO010000128.1 GCA_013140555.1 Cyclobacteriaceae bacterium
CAGTGACTTCATCTACAACACCTGTAATCAACGACTTGATCTTTGACATATCCAGTTGTTCTTCCAGTGTAGCCAGTTTTTTCTCTAAACCTTCTTTGCTGTTTTTCGCTTGCAAGTACTGAACTTCCGTTCCTATTTTTTGATCCCACAAGTTTTTTTGACGTGCATAAACTGTGTTGGCCAGTTCTAAACCAGATTTCACTTCATCGATGCCGCGTAATGTAAGCGTGTTATCAATTTGCGCTAAAGTTTGACCTTTTACTACGGCATCGCCTTCGCGTACATACACATTCGTAATTACACCGGCAGTTTTAGCGCTGATCATGATATTATCAGTAGCTTCTACCGCTCCTTGCGTTTGCACGTACTTTTCAAACTTGCGTGGAGCCAGTTCGCTAGTCACAACTTCTTTCATGCGGGCAGCATCTTGCTTGGTGCCTGCCAGGTCTTTTTCTAAAGTAGCAATTTGCTTTACTAGTTCAGCTTGCTCTGCTTTCAGTTTTTTCAGTTGCTCTTCTTTACTCGGTTTGCACGCTGCTACAAACAAGGCAGCAACTACAATTAAGAAATACGTTAGGTAATTATATCTTTTCATACGATTGGGTTTTCTATTTTGATTCTGGATTGGTTGTTGTACTTAATCTGCCGTAGGCTTTGTCGAGTTCGATCTTGTAAGTAATCGCATCATACAAAGCAGAGTAGTAGATGGTTTGAGCCTGCCGGAGTGAACTTTCTGCTTCGACCACTTCAAAATTTGACCCAATGCCTTGCTCATACTTTATTTTAGTAACACGTGCTACATTACTAGCCAAATCCATATTCTCCTTCTGTGCTGTTAATGAATTCAAAGCATTTTTAAAGTTGATGGTCGTTTGGCGCGTTTCGAGATCAACCTTTTGCTTCAAAAATTTAAAGCCATTATCTAGTTTTGATAAATTCAGTTTTTCTTGTTGGATTTTGTGATGGCGCTGAAAGCCACTAAAGATTGGAATATTCATGGTAACACCTACTAACGAATAGTCATACCACTTATCGGGACCTAAGCCACTCTGATCAGTAATTTTACTATCAGTGGAAAATAATCCTCCAAAATCACCGGACTGCGTATTGAATCCGAATGTTCCAAATGCAGAAAGTGTGGGTAGTGCGCCTGCATATTGGTTTTTGATGGTGAGTTCTTGAAGCTTATAATTCGCCTCCATGACTTTATAATCTGCTCGCGTTTTATAATCCCAGCCTTCTTCAACCGGCTCGATGTGAAGATCTGCGTTCACTTCCTCCATACTTCCGGTGATTGATATGGGCTGATCAATCGGATAATTCATTTGAAACTTGAGCAACCAAGAACTTAACTCATGAAGGTTTAAAAAATTAGCTTGTTCTACTTTTAAGTTATTATAAGTAACACGTATTCGATCTACATCTATGTTTTCTGCAAACCCATTCTTGTTTTGTTCGATCGTATTATTTAACAAAGCTTGTACGCGTGTCATATTTGCTTCAAATAGCAACAAACGCTCTTTGCTAATAAGCAATGAATAGTATGCCTTTTTTACGGCTTGAATTACTTCCTCGCGTGTTTGGTTGGCACTTTTGTAAGATAAATCTTTAAATGCCTGCGATGCTTGTAATCCAACTAAATACGAACCGCTAAACAACAATTGATTGGCAGTCACTGATGCGGTACCGGAATTTTTCAATTGAAAAAAGTTTTGAGCAGCCACCACATCTCCCACCTTTATATTTGGCACACCGCTTAGGTCTCCTAGAAAGCCAGTTGTCCCTGTATAAGTCGTAAAAAAACGTTGCAATTGAGTATTGTGTACTAATTGAACATTTCCAGAAATGTCAGGTAGGCCTAATCCCACTGTCTCTTTTACTTTAGCAGCTGCTATTTGTTGGTCGAGTGTAGCATTCTGCATAGCGATGGCATTCTTTAATGCATATTCTATACACTGATCCAGTGTAAACGCCTGTGGCGCTGATGGCGATGTTGGCTCTTGTTGCGCATAGCCTGCCCTTACCAACAGCGTAGCAGCTAAGAAAATAATTAGTTTATAAAATGGACTCATGCTTAGTTGTTTTATGGATTGGTTTATTCGGTTGATCGGAATGATCTTTATACTTCTGATACAATTTTCTGCCTTTGTCCGTGCACAGGCCATATACAAAGTGATCGAAAAATTGCGATTGCACTTGGGCTAAATTGAATTTGTCTTTTGGAAAAATGCGTTCGTCAAAAGCAGATTCAATCAATATCAGGCGACTGAGCGCAAGTACTTCCGGATGAATATCTTCGCGAAAGTAGCCTTCGCTGATTCCTTGATTCAAATTGCGCACAATGGAACTCATGATGCTTTCACTTTTATGCTGCTGCCAAAGCGCCCATGCTTTCGGGTGAAACTTTTGCAGATCAAACAGCAAGGAGGGATTCATCTCTTCCATGTCGCAGCGCAGCCGAACGGAAATTTTATTCAACTCATCAATCGAGTTTTCGGATTCGCGTTCAATTTGCTCGTATTCCTTAATATCGCGCTTCATGTGTTCTTGCGACATCACGGTCACTAGCTCGTCTTTATCGGCAAAGTGCTGGTAGAGTGTTTTTTTGGAAACGGAAAGGTGTCGGGCAATATCATCCATCGACACACTGCGTATTCCATACTTCATGAATAGCGCCTCCGAGCCGGCCAAAATTTTGTCTTTTACTTCCTTGTCTTCCATAATAGGGCGCGAAACTATGGAAACTTTTTATATTACCAAAGTTTCCACGGTTTCTTGAAACGCCCCTTTCTGATTAAGGTTGGCCTTTTTTAAAATTTAATTTTGAGGAAATATTAGAAAAAAGGTATCAACCGTTTGCATTGGTCTCATTTGGGTCAGGGGCCCGGTAGCACCACTTATCCTTCATTTTTTGCTTGAAGCGTTCCTTTTCTTCAGGCGTCATGCTATGCCACTTTTCTTTCCAGTAGCCACGCCATCCACGTTGAGATAATAGTCAACGCCAGGCTTGGGATTCTCGAGAATAGTGGTGGTGCCTTTTGTGTCGAGCTTCTTTTCTGCCCTCCCGCCAATCTCCATCAGCTGACATGTTTCCTCCGGCTGAGGGTTTGAAAGCACCCAAGTGTACTGCTGCTTTATCTTCTCGGCAACATCCTCTTCGAATGCTCCTCCTTTTGCTAGCTCGAATATATCCTCTAGACTCATAGGG
>JABFSO010000218.1 GCA_013140555.1 Cyclobacteriaceae bacterium
GAGTCTAACGATGCGGTTGATGAAAAATCAAAGTCACCGGCCAATGTGATATTGACGGGGTTTGCATTTGTGCCAAATGTAACTACAGCAGTGCCACTTATATTGAAATCGCCACCAATAGCTAGATTATAGGCTGTGCCTTGCGAAAATCGAAGTTCCTGATTGCCTGTTTCGTTAATCAAAAGATTCCCATTGACAGTTCTCAGGTTTCCTGCAAGCGATCGGGTTCCGGTTTGGGTACATTCCCAAACAAAATTCTGATATGCATTGGTTGATAACAATGTTGGGTTAGTTGCTACAATTCCTGTTACCCAACAAGTGGAATTTGAACCCCATGTAGCGAGTGGAATGGTCCCACCATCTCTTGCATGTTGATACGTGGAATTAGGTGCAAAAGAAAGAGTGCCCGTAGTTGTGATCGTTCCGAGATTAATCAAATCTGATCCAATGTCATCTGCAATGGTTAGTATCTGGCTATTGGCGATTGTAATTGTAACACCAGAAGCAATTGTAAGTTGATCTGCGGTAACGCTTGAAGAAACAGAGATGTTATGCTGAACAAGAATTGTACCTGACGATGCTGTGGGGGTAGGTAAAATTGTGGCTTCTAATTTGAGCCAGGAACCTCCTGAAAAAACTTCCCATGAAGTATTGGTTGTCCATGAACCTCCTGCCTGATCGGTTCGATAATCTTGGGCACTTAACACGCCCGGAATTACCAACAAAATCAATAATAATTTTCTCATGGGTCTACTTTTAAATCAATCGACAAAGATACCTAAATTTTAGTAATGATAAATGAATTTGGATACCCTTCAGGCCTCTTACGTAACCCGGATTTTAGCCAACTTGCTGCTTTATCAATTCTAAAACAGATGATATCTCGCCCGATGTCAAGTTTGATCCGGATGGTAAACAGAGTCCTTGTTCAAAAAGCTTGTCGGAAACCCCATTTTGATAATTGGGGTAGGATGCAAATACAGGTTGCCGGTGCATTGGCTTCCACAATGGACGTGCTTCAATATTTTCAGCTTCGAGTGCCAAACGTATTTTTTCGCGATCGCACTTGGCCTTCAAAGGGTCTATTATTATGGTACTCAACCATCTGTTACTAAAAAAGAATGATGGCTCTTTCGGAAAGCTAAATCCTTTGTAATCAGATAGATGCTTAAAATAATGATCAAAATTCGCCCTTCGGGCTTTGATTCTTTCATCCAGCACTTGGAGTTGCCCTCTTCCGATGCCTGCACAAATGTTGCTAAGTCGGTAGTTGAAGCCAATCTCAGTATGTTGATAGTGAGGAGCCTGATCGCGGGCTTGTGTGGCCAGAAAACGAGCTTTTGCTATCCAAGCCTCATTTTCAGAAACCAATGCTCCACCCCCACTAGTGGTGATTATCTTGTTTCCATTGAAAGAGAAAACACCCAAGTCTCCGAAAGTACCGAGTTTCTTATCATTTACCGTTGAACCCAAAGCTTCAGCGGCATCTTCAATTACAGGAATGTTAAACTTTCGAGCAATGGACATGATTTGCTCGATTTTAGCTGGCATGCCGTACAAATGAACCACAATGATAGCCTTGGGAGCTTTACCTGTTTTTTTGATCCGATCTTCGATGGCTTGTTCCAATAAAGCAGGATCCATGTTCCATGTCTCAGGTTCAGAATCGATAAAAACCGGTATTGCTTTTTGGTACGCAATGGGATTACATGTTCCCGAAAAGGTAAAGGAAGAGCAGATTACCTCATCATTTTGCTCAACTCCCAAAATAATCAATGCCAAATGAATCGCTGCCGTTCCTGACGACAACGCGGCACAATGGCTGATCGAGTTATATTGAGCTAACTCCGATTCAAAGGCTGTAATGTGTGGCCCTACGGGGGAAATCCAATTTGTATCAAATGCTTCCTTCACATAATCGAACTCTTTCGTTCCCATGTGGGGTGATGACAAATAAATCTTAGGCTTACTCATAGAGATACTTAACTAATGAACAAAGATAGCTTGTTAAAAATACAAATTGACAGCTACTCCAATTTCTGTTTACTTTTTTGATGCAGAAGTGCAGGGATCAAAAGCAACATGAGTGTAGGATTGATGATAATGCGGTGCAAAAAATTAAGCATAGGGCCATTGTATTCGGGCCAGTAAATTCGAAGAATGAAGTACGGGCAAAGTAAAAACAGAAAACCGGCTACTTGTACCCAGCACGCAAAGATGACATACTTTCTCTCTTGGAAAATGGCGTATATCAAAAGGATACTTAAACTGTCGTTGATGATAAATCGAAGTGAACGATTGAAAACAAAAGTCCCGGTAGAAGTCAATGAAAAAAAATGAGAAGCAAAATTGACCTTCTGAAAAATGAAAAGTAAAAGTAACCCTCCTACTGCTAGTATCCCCAAGCTAATACGGATTACCGAGCCTTTCATGACGGTTTTGACTTTGACTGAAGGCGTATCCAATAGATCCACAACAGCATAACAAACAGGTAGATGATTGCCGTGAATAAATACTTATGGCTGAAGTAAAGAAAGTGTGGAAGTTTTAATGAAACCAGAAATAACAAAGCAATGCGGGTAATATTAATCACATACAAGAAAGCCAACCCAAGTGGCACAAACCAAAGTAATGATTTCCTTATCTGGCCAAACGAAAATACAAATGCCAGAAACACAATCATCACATTCAAACTATTGCAACCCTCATAAACAGAAACAATCGTTTTTGCCTGATGGATAATGGCGACTGAAGGCTTCTGGGCATAGTTGGTGGCGGTGCTTGGCCAACCAATCGCGGATAATATTCGAGCTGTATTTTGAGATACTATACGAGTTACTGGATCGGGCGCAGGTTCGAAAGAGGTAACATAGAATCCGTAAAGAAGATTGAGAGAGATATACAACCCAAGAAACTTGAGCAGAAAAAAAATGGTAGGCTTAAATTCTTGCCAATTCATATTGATTGGATTTCGCGTGCCGGAATGCCCACCACCGTTGAGTTTGCTTTAACATCTTTAGTTACCACTGCTCCTGACCCAACACGAGCCCCATCACCTATCTTGACTCCGGATAAATATTTGCTCCACTACCAATTAGCGCCTGATTACCAATAACTACTTCGCAGGCAACATTAACACCCGGCATACTGGAACACGCATTTCCGATTTGAGTTCCGTGACCAATGGTACAAGCCAGATT
>JABFSO010000150.1 GCA_013140555.1 Cyclobacteriaceae bacterium
CGTGCGAAAGAATCGGCTAAAGTAGTGCTCATCTTCATAGCCTAACTCATACGCAATTTCTTTCACTGTTTTTTTGGTGAGGTACAATTCGCGTTTGGCTTCGATGATGATGCGCTCAGAAATTAAATCAGTAATGGTTTTGTTAAAATAGCTCTTCGTGATTTTAGCCAACGCTTTCGCGGAAATGTGCAGCGCATCGGCATATTCACTGGCTGAATGTTTTTTACGGAAATCTTTTTCAATGGCGTCCTTCAAGTTTTGTAATACGAAAGGCTCTTTCAAGTCAGAGGTGAATTCAGAACTCGCAGGTTGTTGTTCGGCTTTTAAGCGCGAGGTGGTGATCAAGAATATTTTCAAATACGAAACCAGAATTTCATACTGCGCCAATGCCGTATTTTTCATTTCCAGTTTCATCTGAGCAATGAGCATCGATAACGAAGTGGCAGAATAGGAATCAATATGCAAATAAGGTGGTTCATAAATATTATTAAACAAAATGCCGTTGCACGCTACTTCGGCATGATGTTTATGAATACAGAAGAAGTCCGGATGAAAATGAATGGCAATTCCCTTTAATAATTTTCCGGAAAACATAAAGGGTTGGTATGGTGAAAAGGCAAATAGACTATTGGGTTCAAAGTTGTATGACTTAAAATCAGCTTTAAGTTCTCCACTTCCTTCCGTAATCCAGATTAGTGAATAATAATTATTCCGTTGAACGTGATCGAAGTAGCTGCCATCTTCGAATGATAGAATTTTAAATGCCAATGATCCGTTGGCCGGGTTGACGAGTGTAAGTGTATGCTGATTTTCCATCGCTCAGGCCGATCGTTTTTTAAGTTCTTCTTCTAATTGCCGAATGTACTCCCTTTGTGGCTCCAATGCTTCTTCCACTTCTTCCGATGTGTAACGAGGTGTAATGTGTTGCGGACAATTCCAGTCGTACGCTTCAATGTGCAACAACAAAATACGCTCTGGTTTTGCGGCATAATTCTCTAAGGTAAATAAATTTGCCCATTCCGGCTTCGCATTCAACGCGACAATCTCTGCCCGCGCATACACCTTCAGTCGAGCTTGTGCGGCATAGTCCATGAGGATCAATGATACATTTTGGTTTGTAGCCAGATTCCCAACAGAAATGTATTGTTTGTTGCCTGTAAAGTCGATGAAGCCAATGATGTTTCTATCGATTACTTTCAAAAATCCTTTCGGTCCACCGCGGTGCTGGATGTAGGGGAACCCATTTTCTCCAATCGTGGCCATGTAAAAACTGTCGCGCTCGCGGATGAAGTTGACTTCGTTTTCTGAGAGCCCATCGGTGACTTGCCGCTTTTCCATTCGCTCATAACTGGCGCGACTACCATGTTTTTGTTGAAGGGCTTTCACCTGATCGGTAAAGGCGAGCGAAGCGTAATTGGTGGCCATAATTTCTTAAAGTTTTCGGTCGGATTCTTGTATCGGTAAATCGTTGATACTGGCAAAACGTTTTTGCATGTATCCTAGTTCATCAAACTCCCACAACTCGTTGCCGTAACTTCGATACCATTGACCTGCCGCATCGTGCCACTCGTATTCAAAGCGCACTGCCATTCTATTTTCGCGGAAGCCCCACAGCTCTTTCTTTAACTTATAATCTAATTCTTTTTGCCACTTGCGTGTGAGGAATGCTTGCACTTCCTCGCGTCCATGAATAAAATCAGTTCGATTTCTCCATTCAGTATCTATTGTATAAGCTTTGCTTACTTTTTCTGGATCGTGGGTGTTCCAGGCATCTTCAGCCGCTTGCACTTTTTGCAAGGCCGTTTCTAATGTAAAAGGAGGGAGAGGATATCGTGGTTCCATAAAGATGAAATAAAATAAAAGCCAAAGACAACCTTTGGCTTTTAGTGAAACTTATTTTTTGATTTTAGACCAATTGGCAGGCAACTTCGAAAGTAAAGCGGGTTCTGCTTTGTTCCATTCTTGCAAAGTGTTGAAATTTTTGCCGTTGAAATCACCATTAAAGAAGAGATACAATTTTCCATCAATTACTTTAAATGCTTCAGGGTTGATGGAAAACTTCGTTTCTTTTTCCGCTACACCCCACGCGCAGTAACCATCGCACACCGGTAAATATTTCTCAGGGCTTTTTTGAAATGAATCGCGGTGTTGTGCCGATGCAAATTGATACTTCACACCATTGATTTCGTGTGTGAATTCTTTTTTGCCTTTCACAGCTGCTTTGTCTGTGAAATAAGCTACCAGATCATAACCGCCAATGGCGATTTTGTTTTTGTCGATCGGATCGATTTGTCCGAAGCTAACAAAAGATGATGCTACAAGAACAGCGAAAAGGAATTTTTGAATTGTTTTCATAAAAAATATATTGTTTGGTTTTGAAATTAGATTGCAGCCAGTTGACGAGCTTCCACTACTGGAAAATCAATTTCTGTTTGGGCGGTGTTGTTGAAATAGTTGGTGAGAATATTCAGAGCCACATGCCCTACGATTTCTCCGATTTCACCTTCGGTGATTCCGGCCGCTTTCGCTGCAGCAACATCGGCATTACTCGTAAGTCCTTTTTTAGCTACCAATGTTTTAGCAAGTTGAAGTATGGCATTTGATTTTTCGTTTGTCGAGGTACCCAGACGCGCTGCTTCCATAGTAGCATCATCCAATTTCGCCAGGTTGGCGCCCAAATATGTGTGAGCTGACAAGCAGTAGTTACACGAATTGGCTTCTGCTACGGCCAGTGCAATCATCGCACTGTTTTTTAATCCAAGCGTGCCATGACTCAATGCACCACTCAGATTTAAATACGCTTCGAGAAAAGCAGGCGAGTTGCCCATCGTGCGCATCATGTTAGGCACTACGCCTAATTGTGATTGAATCGCAGTGAAAAGTTCTTTGGTTTTGCCGGTGGCTTGATCAGGGTTGATAGCTTGTAAGCGTTTCATAGTATTTGTTTTTAAAAGGTTATGACTTTGTCGTTTTTGACGATACAAAGGTGTAGCAAGCCCAATCCCTTTAAAATGGACAATTGGCGCATGGTGATGGACAATTTTCCCGACTTCTGTTTATTTTATAGATTTGAAGACCTAGTAGGTGGTAGCAGGCTGTACCTTTTTAATGGAGCCAATTTTTGGCTTATTACTAAATGACCTGCGGGAAAGAAGGTTGAAATAGAATACTAGACATGTTAAAAA
>JABFSO010000363.1 GCA_013140555.1 Cyclobacteriaceae bacterium
AATCTCACCGCCTGCCATTTCATCATTGTTTAGATGGGTTAGTTTGCGGTAATTGGTATGTTAAAATCCAATTACTTATGAAACGTTTGGTGTGTTTCTTGATTTCTTTATCGTCAGTAACCGCTCTGGCTCAATCGCCAGTTCTTCTGCGTCAACCATCTATCAGCCCCAATGGCTCATTGCTCAGTTTCTCTTTTCAAGGAGACATCTGGACGGTGCCTGCCACAGGCGGCAAAGCTGCTCGCCTTACAGTTCATGATGCGTACGAAAGTACCCCAATCTTCAGCCCGGATGGAAAAAGCATTGCCTTCACTGGATCTCGCTATGGCAACAATGATATTTTTGTAATGCCTGCTGAAGGCGGAACACCCAAGCGATTAACCTATCACTCCAATGGTGATCAGATTTCCAGCTGGAATAACAACAATCTGATCTACTTTTCAACGTCACGCGAATTTCAACAAATTGAGCGCCCGTTAGAAATTTATTCTATTTCCGCAGAGGGTGGCACCGAATCACGAGCAATGGACGCAGTTGGTTTTGATCCGGCACCATCGCCCGATGGTCGCTTCATTGCTTTTACGCGTGGTGATCTGAATCCAATCTTTCGCGAAGATTACCGTGGACCTTCCAACCGGGATATCTGGTTATTTGACACTAAAAGTAAAACCTACACGCGCATCACCACTTTCGATGCGAATGATATCTTGCCACGCTGGGGTAATAATCAAACACTCTACTTTCTCTCTACACAAGGTGGGCGTAATAATCTTTACCGAATAAAAATAAGCGAAGCCGGTAAACCGAATGGTGTTGCCGAACAACTCACTGATTTCAATGATCACTCCATTCGTTACTTCTCTATTTCAGCTGATGGAAAGACAGTCGCATTCGAACGCGAAAAAAATATTTACACTTTCAACACGGAAAACAAATCCACACAAAAGGTGAACATTCAAATTGGTGCCGATATGCGCTTCGATCCGGTGGTGAATAAAACGGTTTCAGCAGATGCCAATGAATACGCGGTTTCGCCAAACGGAAAATTGATGACACTCGGCATTCGAGGAGAAGTGTATGTAAAAGAAATTAACAAGGAAAAAAATTCCACTACCAATCTTTCCAATCATGCTTACCGCGATATGAATTTCGATTGGATTGGCGATTCCGTGGTCGTATTTACATCGGATCGCGAAGATGGAAATTTTGATTTATACTTAGCGAAGTCAACCGATAAACAATCAATCGTAAAATCACTTAAACATCGGGTAACGCGAATCACACAGACTGCCGAAGACGAATCCGGTATATCGATTTCGAATGACGGTAAAAAAATCGCTTATGTCCGCGGTCGTGGCACGCTGGTGGTCAGTGATATTTCTTCAGACGGAAAACTGAGCAACGAAAAAGTTTTAGTCAATAGTTGGGCTTCACCTTCCAATATCCGATGGAGTCCTGATAGCAAGTGGCTGGCTTACTCGCAGGAAGATTTGTATTTCAATGAAGAGGTATTTATTCAAGCCGCTGATAATAGCAGCAAACCGGTAAATGTAAGTATGCATCCGCGTTTTGATGGTGAACCTGTATGGAGTGCCGATGGATCTAAACTTGGGTTTATCTCCGCACGCAACAATCAATCCAACGATGTGTGGTTTGTGTGGTTGAAGAAAGAAGATTTTGAAAAATCACAGAAGGATTGGGAAGATGTCAGTGCAGAAGAAAAACCGGAAAAGAAAGACGATAAAGACAAAGAGAAAAAAGAAGATAAAACCAAGCCTGTGAAAATTGACTTCGATCGAATTCACGAGCGCGTGGTGCAAGTCACCAGTTTTCCCGGTGACGAAGCCAACCCGATCATTTCAAAAGATGGCGAAACATTTTTCTACACAGGCACGACCAGCACTGCGAAGGGTCGCGACCTTTATAGCATTAAGTGGAATGGAAAAGATTTGAAAGAGCTCACCAAAGGCGCCTCGAATCCTTCTCGTGTGTCGATGGATCGAGAAGGGAAATATTTGTACTTCCTCAAATCAGGCGGAGCGATCAATCGTATCGACATCAAAGGAGAAAAAACGGAAGCTCTTCCCTATTCAGCAAAACAACGCATTGATTTCATTGCTGAACGCACACAAGTTTTTGAAGAAGCTTGGCGCACCATCCGTGATGGATTCTACGATCCACAATTTCATGGCAAGAACTGGAATGCATTGCACGACAAATACAAAGAACTGTGTGTGATCGCCAGTACCAACGAAGACTTCCGGGATATGTTCAATTACCTCTTAGGTGAGTTGAACTCCAGTCACATGGCACTCTCTACTCCCGCGCAGGCGGAAACACAACGTGATGCTACGGGCATGCTCGGTGCTGAATTAGTGCCGATGAAAGATGGCATGAAAGTACTACGCGTCATTCCAAACTCTCCGGCTGATAAAGCAACCAGCAAAATGTCAGTTAACGATGTGATCACTTCCGTGAATAATCAACCTTACAATGAGAAAGAAAATTTTTATGATTTGTTGAACACGAAAGTAGATGAGCGTGTATTATTGACCGTGCGCAATACCGAAGGCAAAGTGCGCGAAGTAGTGATTCGCCCTACGAACTCGGTGCGTCAATTATTATATGAAGAATGGGTAGATAATCGGAAGAAGCTGGTCGATCAATTTTCGAATGGACGAATTGGATACATCCACATTCAGGCGATGAGCTTACCAAGCTTTGAAGTGTTTGAACGCGAGCTGCAAGCAGCGGGCTACGGCAAAGATGGTTTGATAGTAGACGTGCGCTACAATGGCGGTGGTTCAACCACGGATTACCTGATGACGGTGCTCAATTACAAGCAACATGCCTACACCATTCCGCGTGGTGCCAGCGACAATTTAGAGCGCGATAAATTAAAGTTCCGCGGATATTATCCTACCGGTGAGCGGTTGGTTTTCGCTGCTTGGATGAAACCATCCATTGCCATATGTAATGAAGGCAGCTACAGCAACGCTGAAATTTTCTCGCATGCATACAAAACGTTGGGCATTGGCAAATTGGTGGGTGTGCCTACGAATGGTTCAGTAATTTCAACCGGTGGTCGCCCGTTGATGGATGGCTCGTTTGTTCGCTTGCCATTCCGCGGTTGGTTTACCAAAACGACTGACAAGAATCAAGAACTCGGCCCGGCCGTTCCAGATATCACGGTTTACAATTCACCCGATTGGATCGCGAAAGGTACCGATGATCAATTGAAGGCTGCCGTAGAAGAAATCTTAAAACAAATCGGAACGAAAAAATAATTAAAACTAGAAGCCAGCGATGCACAACTTGGTTTGTAAAACATCGCTGGCTTTTTTATTGGAAGCACTGCGCTAAAAATGTTTTCAATGGTTCGGTAATAATCGTTTCATTTGGTGCGCCAATCGCATCGTTAATGCCTTCGTGATCATATTGACTGCCCGTAACTTGCGAAACGGTGACGCCAGCTGATTGAAGTTTGGTGATAAAATCATCGGAGATTGCAATGCGTGTAGTGGTACCTCGCTTCGCAATGAAGAAGCGCGGATAAACAGTGCCGGAAACTACCTGTGCAATAGGCGATGCCTTCGTCCAATCGGCACTATTACTACCAAAAGCATTTAAATAGGTGTCGTTGCCTTCATTACATTGTGTGGCCACATCATATCCTTCCGTATCGATACTTGCCACACCTTTTAAGGCTGATAATGAGATTCCCTTTGCCGGCAAAAATTGCGCACTGGTTCCAGTCAATGAAACGAGATGCGCACCCGCGCTATGTCCAAGTAAAACCATTTTTTGTTTGTCACCACCGTAGGTGGCAATATTGTCGTACAACCATTTCACCGCATCGGCCACATCTTCACTATGTGTAGGAAACTTAATGCGATTGGGGTCAGATGAAGCTGTCGATGGGCTTAGCCGATAATTGACACTTACAAAAACATAACCGAGTGAAGAAAACAAATTGGTTTTGTTTGAAATGGAGTTTGCTTTGTCGCCAACGGCCCAGGCACCACCATGCACATAAACGACAACCGGCTTGGTTGCATTGGTAGTTCCGAAATGATAGAGATCAAGGCTCAACAGGTTGACATCCACTCCCGATACTTGCTTGTAGGGTAGTGTTACTTTCGTGTAGGTAGTTGATGGTGTTGCTGGCGTTTCATCTTTTGAGCAGCCAATTATTAAATGGGTAAACAAAAGAATGTTAAATGGCGTAAATAATCTTTTCATTGAAAAAAAATTGAGTTTAGCTTAGTAGACTAAAATAACCACACACAGGTTTAATCAGCAAAAATATATTTTTGTCAAATTTAACAGAAAGGAAACTAAGAGTTGAACTGACCAAAATGCCACAGAACTCCGGATGGGTCGTGTAAGAAACATTCTTTACCCCAGGATTCTATCCGTACCGGTACTAATCGCGAATGGCTAAATCTGGAAGTGAGATTAAATGACAGCAATTCCTGATAGTAGGTATCCACATCTGTTACCTCTACGAATACCATGGTGTTATCGACCCAATCTTTCACGTAGGCATTTTGTAGGTAAAAGCCAATGCTGTTGTTCACTTGAAAATATGACATCTGAGATGAGATGACTGACTCCCGAAAACCGAGTGCCTGATAAAACGAGCGCGACTCTTCGAAATTTTTAGCGCCAATAAAAGGTCGGATGGAGGTGGCTGATGTTTTCATCAAGGATATAAATTAAGTAAGGATCAAATATATCTTTTTAATTCTCCTGATCGTCATCACCTGGGAATTGAAAAAAAGATTCCTCCGCCTCCTCTGTTAGGAAATACATTCGGTGCACATTCTGCCCAGATGAAATCATCATCCGATTTGCCAAAGGTGATGCAGGCGCTTCAAAATAATACGCATCGCTTTGTCTTGATTCAAAAAACTGATTCCAATATTCTTCGGTCCAGCCACTGCCGGGCTGGGCGTATTGAAGATATAATTCTCTGAAATGAGTGTGCGTTACAATGACTTGCATTCATTTTAATGCTTCAACTGACGGAGAATTTGTACTGTGAGGTTTTATTGATTTCAGATAAACGAAATATGCAAAAAGAATTATAAAGATAAAGTAAGTTACGACATACGTTGTTGAGAGGATTGGTACCTTTCGCACATAAAAGAATGTGAAAAAGTAAAAGGAAATGACCCACACTAATTTTAGGTAATCCAATAAACCACGAATCCGTTTTCTATAAAAGTGAATTAAATAGGTTACAATCACCCCAATCGCTCCTGCATGCGACATCTCACCAGCATACTGCCATAGATACAAAACAATTGACAGTAAGATAACTAGATTGGCTGCAAGAACTAAAAAAAATAATTTGGATTTAACTAGTGTTCCTTTGACAAGCACGATGGCAAGTGCAATTACTAAGAGGATCTCTGATAAAAAGTATCCTGATATATCCATTTGGATCATCTTATGAATGTTTAGCAAGACCATTATCTTCGTAATAATTAACATAAATAAGGTACTCCACAGTAGTAATCTATACATAACTATTTTTTAATTCTAATTAAAGTTTTTTATGAAATTTTAAACTAAGCCTCTTCCACATAACCGTTGGGAAAAAAGGTTGTAGCAATTGTCCTACATAACTTTGTGAAAACTCCTCTTTGATTCCCAACTTTTCAGGTTCAGTATTTGGGCACACATACGTTCCAAATAAAACATCCATCAGCGGAGAGATGTTTGCATAGTTGCCGCGATCACGTTCCAGATCATGGTGCCAATGATGTAAATCGGGTGAGCCAATTAATTTCTTTAGCGGACCCAACTCCAATCGCACATTGCTGTGAATGTAAATCGCCCATATTCCCCGAAAAGCGATGAACATCACAATGGCATTCAAATCAAAACCCAGAAGAAATGCTGGTAGATTAATCAGGCCGATTGTATAAATCGAATCAATGGGGTGTTCGCGATGAGCTGCCAGCCAATCTAAACTTTTCGCGCTGTGATGGACTTTATGAAATCGCCACAGGAAATCGACCTTGTGTTGAAGGCGATGACCCCAGTAAATTATGAAGTCGCTGAGAACAATTACTTCTACTGACTGTAACCAGACAGGTTGTTTTTGTATCCACTGTTGAAATACTGCCGGAATAATCTGGTGTAATGCCTGATTAAAATAAAGTAAGCATGAAAGCACTAGTCCACTCCACAACAAGTACTGCCCCAGAAAATAACAGAGATCCAATATCCACTCCCCCCGAAAGATGGGTTGACCAGCACGTGCAGGAAAAACTTTTTCCATGGGGATGAATACAACCGCCAAAAAGAAAAGGCTTGCACCTGTTGATAATAAGGTCTGAACGATGTTCACTTTCTGATATTAACTGGTTCGATCTTGATTTTCTTTAGTTTAGTTGTATCAATCAAAACATGAGGTCTTCTAATTGATGGGTGATATATCAATCTCCAAATAGCTGGGGAGTCATTCACTAATGGCCTCGGAATTACAATAGATTTTGAAGAAGACAAATATGGCTGATAAGATAGCACATATATATTGTTAGGTACTGAATCCAGCGTAAGAGTTACCTCTGATGCGTTAAGTATTGAATCAGAATCAGTTAAAGAAATATACCCACCCCTGTAGGCAACAAATGCTGACAACGAAGTAACAAACAACACCAGTGTCATGATCTTTATTATCTTAGACTTGAGCATATTCACTTTTTTCATGCAATCAAATTTAAGAAATTAATCTTCTCCATTTTGAGATTCTGGTACAACTACCTGCATCCAATCAAAACCAAGCAACCCTTCCGAATACTTTAATTGAATCGAATCTCCTAGTTTCAAATCAAAGTAATCTTCATTTGAAACTACAAAGTTAAATTTCTCTTTGGCTGTCGATTTCAGCACAAATGCATCATTGCCTGAGTTCATTTCAACAACTACTTCAATTATCCGATTACTGGCATAATACCGATTTATAAAACTTGCTGAAGAAACAGAAATCAGAACGGTTGGAATAAGATAGGAAAGAAAATTGCGCGGGGTAATGTACTCGATCCAATCCATTTTCCACACCACAACGACAATCAGAATTGTCAACACAAAGCCGATAGTCGAAAAATTTAACGCAAACAAAAAAGGTTCAGTTAATTCCAAAACTTGTACGGTTTCATATACGCACCAAGCCATCGCGCCAAGCAAAACCAGAATTTTAACAACTGAAAATATGCCCTTCGATCTCGTCCGTTTTTTTCCATCTCCTTCATCAGAAGAAAAAAGAAAGAATACATCCAGTATATCCAAAAAATCCATACAGGCAATTATTCAAATAGCTTACCTCAAACCTACATCAATCCGTTTCTTCATACACACTTCGGGTTCGCTGTATAAACAACCGATCGTGCACCTTGTGCCATTTAAATGTAGTGACACAATTGCTCCACAGATCACCCTTCAATTCGAAGATCAGTGGCGCTTGATTTTGTAATTCAATTTGTATGTTGATAGATCCATACTTAATCGTATCTCCCCACGATTTAAACCATCTGGCTATTTCAAAGGGTACTCCTAATTTCATCAAAATCCACATTGGAAAAAATGGAACCATCGTGACATCATTCAGGTTTTTGATTACACTAATCTTCGTTATCTCTTCCAGTCGAATTCCGATAGCAAATAATTTTAGTCCGGTACGAATGCGCACCACCGCTCCTTTTGTTGTCCAGTCAAAATGAATTTTGTATTGACCATGAGATGGCAAAGGCGGCAAGCTTAAATGGTCTGCGATCAACCGAAGGTGTCCAATTCCATACGCGCTATAGCGCAGTCGCTCACGAAAGGTAAACTCCTTTCCTACTTCTTTTTCGAAGTCGCGTGTCAATTCACCGTTTACAGATAATTCGTTTACTATCATGCTTGCGTTTGATGACGAAGAAATTCCAAAAAGGCAAAGATTCCGTAGATCCAAAAATTGTAGAGCACTGTATAAAAGACGCCATTCCTTACGCTCTCCCAAATATTGCCTCGGCATTGGTTGGAGTTATTAAATATAAGTCGCAGGGCACGAAAGAAAATCCAATACAGCATGGCCGCAAATGAACTGACTGCGACAACGATCACTTCACTAAAGAACCACACGGCCACTGCAACTACAATTGCCCAGCCAATCCATAATAAAATAGACACCAGAATACTGCCAAGATCATCACCATCTATACCAATATCAGGTGCGTCAAAGCTGGAAGCAAGGTCGGCTGTGGTGTGAAGTGAATCTACGTTCGTCTGAGGCGATACTTTTTCATCATGTGGTTCGTGAACCACATTTACCCCGCGATACAATCCGATAGAAATAAAAAGAAAAAATGCTAATGAAAGAATCGTGATCGAAATCATCGAGTTCTCAAAAAAAGTGCGATGTTGCCCAAGCCCCCAAAAATAAACACTGATGAGTGTAAGTGCTGCTACTAAAAAACTAATGCGCACGATGGGCTTCACGCGCCAAACCGGTGATTTCATATGTTTACGATTTAACACTCCGAACTTTCAAAAATTCAAAATAATCTACATTAAACAAATCGGTGTAGCCCAACTGCCTGCAAATGGTAGCACACTGTCCGCGATGATACGTGTTGTGATTGATGCAATGCTGAATCACATCTACCAGCGGCATCGGCTCTTTGCGCCAGGGCGTTTTTACGTTGGATTGAATTTCTTCATCCGATAGTGCCAGTACTTTCTCTTTTAATTTCTGTGAATTTTCGGCCAGCGCTTGCAATACCTCCGCCATTTCAAATGAATCTTTTTCGCCTCGATAATTGGCAGGAATTTTTTGAGCAATAATGGAATACCAAAACTCTTGCGCCACCAGCATGTGATGCAGCGTATGGATTAAACTGGGGAAGCTAGACACAACTGACTGATAAAGGCGGGCATCTGTTTGCGTGCGTGCAAAGTCGATCCATTTTGCATTCGCCCAATCATTGTAGGCAGCATAATTGCAGAGTAGTTGCTTAATATCTTTCATCTCATCGGTGTTTCGAATTTACAACCTACCTCAAAGAAATGATAACAGCAATCTGAAATTCTACTTTTATGCCTGAGGCGGTTGCTCGTTGGGTCGATCGATGGCGTTCATCACCGAATGAATAATCTCATCCAATTTCGTAGCCGAATCCTTTAAGTTAGATACCACATCTTTCTCCTCCTCACGCAAGTGCGCTTGATCGATCATGGATACTAATCCTAAAATATTGGCCAGAGGCGCTCTCAATTTATGGGCGGTGATGAAGGCGTATTCTTCCAGCGCCTTGTTTTTATTGGCCAACTCTCGGGTGCGTTCCTGAATGGTGGTCTCGAGATTATTGTTGATGGCAATGATCTGATCCGACTGCGCTTCGATTTCCGCTTTTTGTTCTTTCAGTAACCGATGGCTGCTCGCCTGCCTGCGAAATAAAATAACAATGATGATCAACAGAATAGTAACAACAGTAATGGTGATTACTAAGTAGAGTTGTTTTTGTGTTTTGTCGCGCAATTCCAATTGTTGCAATCGCAATTGTACTTGCTGAATATCTTTCTCTTTGTTGAGCAAGCCTACTTCGTTTTGCGGATTGAATGTTTCTAAAAAACGATACAAATCCATATTCACATAGCTGGCAATGATAGATTCAGTGTCGGCTGTAAACTCTTCGCTGGCAAAATATTCATTTAAGGGTTCGTCCCAATCACTACTTAATGGCAATCCGATCCCTCTCCCTTCATAGCGCATGGTAAAATAATTCTGCCGGTTTAATTTAGTGAAGCCCTTATCGAGACTAAGCAAATACACCGGTAAACTTAAATAACCAAAACTCTTCTTGCGGGAAGCGAGCACGTGTATCAACTCCATGCTGGCACCGGTATGCTCAATCGTGAAATTAACCTGATTCTCCTCCTGTATCTCGATCAATTCCTTTTCGAGCACGGTGCCCTTGGCCGTCAGAGCCGTGGCTCCTTCCATATATTTTAACAATTCTTGCTTGGAACGTGCAATGGGAATATCATTGGTGGAAACCAACACAGCAATATCGGCCATGTAGGAAGGCGAAAATTTCATCTGCTTTCTTCGCTCTTCTGTAATGGAAAAACCAGCCAATCCAAATACACCAGTCTGAGAATTATTTTGAATGCGATTCATCACCTCATTAAAGGTGCCTTCTCGAATCCATTGATACGTAAGTTCGATTTGATATTTTTTTTGCAAGTAGCGACTGAATCCCTCCATAATCTCCACTTCCATTCCGCGTAAGCGCTTGGATTCATCTACATAACCATATGGGCTGTTTTGAAACCAATACAATTTAACCGTACCAACCTTGGTTTTTTTCACCTCGCTCCAACTGCTACCGTTTGTTTGAGGGAATAAACGGGTACTCGACAATAAAATAAAAACAAAAAGCAGTATAGCTCGCATACAATTAAAAGCAAAAATACTACATACTGCGTTAATTCAACACCTCTTTGTTTAAGGGGCAAATATCAGAGCAATTCCGGAGGAAGCCGATTGTTAAAGGGCTACAATCAAAATGTTCAGACAACCTAAATAGCGCGGCATCTTTTACTGAAGTACCGCTTGTATATCCGGATCGGATTCGAGGTTATTCATTTGCCCCATGATCCAATATGATCTGCGCTGCACATACGATGACAACGGCTTGATGAGGTATTTTTTGGGATTAGGTAAAATGGCCGCTATTTGTGCAGCTTCTTGGCGTGTCAATTTCTTAGCCGATTTTTTATAGTAATGCCGACTGGCTGCTTCAATTCCAAAAACGCCTTTGCCCATTTCGGCCACGTTGAGGTAAACTTCAAGTATACGCTCCTTGCCCCACACTAACTCAATCATAAATGTGAAATACACTTCCAGCCCTTTGCGCAACCAACTGCGCCCTTGCCATAGAAAAACATTCTTCGCCACTTGTTGGCTGATGGTAGAAGCACCGCGCACGCGCTTGTGTTTCTTCTGATTATTTTTGATGGCCTTCTCAATGCTCTTCCAATCAAAACCGTTGTGCTCGGGAAACAACTGATCTTCAGATGCCATCACCGCCAGACCCGCGTAGGTCGACATTTCATTTCTGCTTACATAATCGCGCTTTAATCCATACCCCTGAAACCAGCTACCCAATTGAGTAAGTGTAACGGGAGGATCGATCCATTTCCATGCAATGATGTATACCAATTGAAGTATAAACAAAATCAGAAAGAGGTTTCTGATTTTACGGAGTATCTTTTTTACGCGGGGTGACAGA
>JABFSO010000193.1 GCA_013140555.1 Cyclobacteriaceae bacterium
ATTAAAACGCCTATTGATTCATACTTTAATTTAACCTGATAAGGTTAAATTAAAGTATGAATCAATAGGCGTTTTAATTGTTTGAGCTGCGCTGCTACTATTATAATTAACAGTATTATCTAATGCAGATGCAGAAATATCTACAAGCATAGTTCCTCCAGAGTAATTTAAAACAGAATTAGACTGATTTACCCAAGGTGTGGCAGATGCGTCTCTGTAGATTAAACCTACAGTACTAACTATTCCATAATTATTCGCTTTATTAAATATAATCCTCCGATTAGTTAATCGACCTGTTGATAGAATTTGTATCTCCTTTGCATTGATACTAGCTGATCCACTAGTGGCAATCATATTGATGGTTCCAGTAACAGTCAATAGGTTTTGAATAGGCAGAATGTAGGTGAGGGCACTTAAATCTGTCAATGTACCTCCCAAATCAATCGTTACGTTTTGCAAAAAACTCGAAGTAGTTAAGTCCACATCTAACGTCACTGTATGCCCATTAGTAATAGAAGTCAATGCCGCATTACTTAACTGCCCTGGGTATGCCGTTGCGGCAACCCAAGTTAATCCATCAAACATCTGCCAGGTGGCTGTGGAAGACCAATTTCCAGTAACAGCCGATCGGTAGTCTCCTATAGTTTGTGCGCTCAAGGCACCTGATAATCCAATTATTCCTGTAAAAAAGCATGCGCTAAGGTTAACTCTAAATATGTAGTTCATAGTAATTCTTTAGAGATCACCTAGGCAAATATTATACCATTCAACAAACCTTGATTTTGAATTAAAAAAGCACTTTTCAACTTGAACTAAAATGTATTTTTACGAAATACAACGAAATGACTAACGACTAAAAAACAAATACGGTGGTTATTTCAGCAACCTCACTCAATAATCAAGAAGGAATATCAATAAGTTATAACTCAGATTTAACAAACTCTCATCTAGTGTAAATCAACTTGTCACAAACGACTTCTGCAAAAAGAATTGTTTAGCATTAACCTGAACTAACTTAGAAGAAGAGAACCCCTAATCAGAATCAATAATCAGTTCAATTCGCTTCAATATCGAACCATTGGTCAATTTATTTTGATATAATAATATACGGCTACGTTTATTGGTCTAGTTTCCACACCACCCGTTTCATTTGTAGTTCCACTATTGTTTTGGTCAGAGTCTGACACCTCGTGATTGGCTCCTCCACCTTTACTGCTATTCGATTTAGGCTTTAGATAAACAAAATTATGCGCATGACTTTTTAAGTCATCCGATTGATATTGTCCTGCTACTCGGTCTTCCGGATCTCTTTCACTTTTAATTCTGGGAGCCGGTCCTTTAACCGGATCAAATGAGTTTAAGCCTCTTAAAAACATTCCCCGAAGATCTGGCACAAATGATTTAGAGGTTATTTTAGAGTAGCCCGAACCAATCACACTTCTGCCATCACATGGCGCCCATTTACTTTTTTCAGAAGTCCATAATTCTCCCGGGCTCTTGGCATTATTTTTAGAGGCAAAATTGAACTCGTCAAAAGTTAAAAATGATCCAAGAATTGTTCCAATTGGAATCTCTTTATTGCTGGAAAGTGAATTTGCTCCATCTATTTTACGGCTAACTGTTCCTCTATCCGTCTGCAAGGTTAAAATAATATCTTTTTCAGGTTCTCGTTTGGCAGAAATGATAGTTGTCTGAGTTAACGTTTGCCCAATTGAGGGTGAGTTACTTACAGCACTTACGTTTTCAATCTTAAAAAACTGTACCATAGGCATCGCATCAGTAGATACCTGAGGACGATAATGGATGGTAAAAACGGCAAAATCGTCTGTGATCAGCTCCTTGACAGGTAGAAATCCAAATTGATTTTCAGTACATACCGTTTGAATGCATTGATTAAATGCTTCATATAAATTTGTATTTGGTATTGAACTGTACGTTGTTTGGTAATATTCACTCGATATATTGAAAATACTTTCTGAAATAATCAGCGATCTAAATTCCTGAAACTTTTCTTCACTATCACTTGCCCCCAGCGTAAACAGCTTACCTTTTATAGCAATGTTAAAGATGCCCCCCATTTTCCATTTTTCATGTCTGCTTTAAACTGCTCTGACAAATAGTACGTCTTCAAATCCTGCCTAAACGAACCAGTGTTGGTCATGCCAGTGAAACTGTAAAGCCCCCCTTGCAGCAATTTTTCACAAGTGGAAATAGCTTCAGGGCACTGACCGAAAGTAATCAGTGAAATAAACATCAGTGAAACCGCGAAAAGAATCTTTCTCATATTTTTTGCTTACTATAAGTAATCTTTAGTGTTGTGAAGTTGAGTAAAGAACCTCAAGTTAATTCGAATGTATATATTTTTTGTATATAACGTTATTATATACTTTTATATTAAAATATATTTATTTTCCATAACCTCACTCAATAAGTAATTTCAATTGTGTTTGATTAATCCTAATAAAATATAATCCGGAAGGGACTATTTCCATTTTTAAATCGCCACTAAAGCCTCCGTTTTCATCAAATGTGATTCTGTATTTACCCACCACTTGCCCAATTGCGTTTATTACTTGAATATCTTGCTCCCCTATCTGGCTTGCGCCTTGCAAGTGGATATGAAGTATATGACCGGCTTTTACAGGGTTTGGGTAAATCTGTATAGCTTCAACACCATTTGCTTCAACCGATATCAGCGATAGTGAGTGAGTAGAACCATCCCAATCCGTTTGTGATAAGCGATAGTAGTTTATTCCTTTCAATGGGCTTTTATCCTGCAATTCATAATTTGTCGTCAATTTGGTAGTACCTTGGCCTTTTATCGTTCCTACTCGCACAAAGTCCTTTCCATTACTAGAACGATAAACCGTGAAGTAATCACTATTCAATTCGCTACGTGTTTGCCAATGCAAATTAACTAGCGAGCTCTCTGCTTCGCCTGAAAAGGAAATTAGCTCTACGGGTAGTGGCGATGATGTTAAATCTACGGAACCTACATAAAATATTATATTCGCTAAATCGGTTGCTGTAAGCCCTGTGCGTTCTACCATCGGAAAAGTCGGGCTGCTTGTGTTTACTCCCGGAGTTCCAGCAGCCGAACTAATCTGAGTGAGCCGCAAATCGTTCACATCACCAATAATTCCTATTCCCGTGCCGCCTGCGTTGACCGAAAAACTTCCTCCTGTGCCATCAGCTAATAACAAACTCCACCCGCTCAAGGCCACTTTGGAAATAGTGCCACCGATATCAGGAATGGTCTCTCTGCTATATGTTGAGGCTGACGGAGGACAAGTTACTGTGGCGATAGGTAAGCCCGTGAGTTCTGTGGTAGATGATACATAAAAAGGTCTGAAATTTGAGCTTGTGCCAACCGGAAAAAAACCATCATTGCTTCCATTGGGGATAGTTGCGTTTGTTACAAAGTAGCGCGCAAAATCGCCATTGTAAAACCAACCGGAAGACGCGGCACCGGAATGGTTTAATGTAGTGGCCGCTGCATTACTCGTTCCTAACTGAAATGTACTGCTGTTTAAGTTAACTACTCCCGATGTCATGGTAAGAGTACTTGCTACCCTAACATCAGCGAGCATGTTGATTTGCGGTGTAGAAGCACTTGTGTTAGCAATTATAAGCCCATTGAATCGGGTGCCACTGGCATGCCCTGTGTTGATTATGTTCTGAATAGTGCTGCCATTCAATGTTACAGTACCCGTTCCGAAACTAAATGCCGTTCCATTGGAACTTGAATTATTCCAATCTCCGGCCACATAAAGATTAAAAGATGATAACCGGAAGGAGGCACTTCCAGCAATTAATAAATTACCTAGCACCGAAGTGTTACTAGTCAATGTCTTGTTTCCCCCATTGGACGAAGTGAGATTATAATAAGAATCGATTGGGGCTATTATCTGTTGACCTCCGGAACTAGAATTATAGTTTACTGTATTTCCTACTGTTGAGGCAGAAATCTTTGAGAGAGCACTAGCATCTCCAATAAAGAGAGTAGAGTTGGCTTGATTCACCCAAGGAGTTGTTGGATTTGAGCTATCTTGAAACTGGTTAGCTATTCTTGCTGTGCCGTAATTATTAGCAATATCATAAATTATTTTTCTGCAAGTAAAACTGCCAGTTGCATAAATGGTTAAAATACGTGCATTAGTTACAGAACCGGGAGAGGTCGTGGTCATATTCACCGTACCATACACATTCAATTGACCTGTTATTGCAAAAACATAATTCAAAGTAGAAATATCGGTTAACGTAGCCTCATTCTCTACCGTTAAATCAGACAAAATAATACCGTCAATATCCAATGTTACTGTATGGCCGGTTACTATCGTAGTTAGATTTGTCACAGTTATGCTCGGATAACTTGAAGCACTTACCCACGTAGAACCGTTGAATTGTTCCCAAGTATTCTTATCACTCCAATTGCCGTTAGCTCTAGATCGGTAGTCACCTAAAGTCTGCGAATAAACTGGTAACCAGCAAATGATTAAGTATACTAGTATCGTTGCCCTCCATTTGGCTGAAGTTATTGATTTGCAGTTAATCATAGTGCCTTTTTGCTTAAAGGCCTTACAAATACTATACCAAAACTTCAAAA
The DNA here is from genome assembly GCA_013140555.1 of Cyclobacteriaceae bacterium. Classification (GTDB taxonomy): domain Bacteria; phylum Bacteroidota; class Bacteroidia; order Cytophagales; family Cyclobacteriaceae; genus ELB16-189. Next base: position 4,607 of record JABFSO010000193.1, read on the forward strand.
AAAATAAAGCGCGAAATTCAACCAAAAATCAATCATTGTACTAAAATTTCTTCCACGGAAAGTATCCTCTATTTGTATAAAACGAAATTTGTTGACGATTAAAAACGAAAAACAGAAAAGGTCTTTAATGTTCACGATTTTATTGCACAAGAATCTTCATAATAGTTTGATTTAATTTAAGGAAGTACAAACCAGTAGGAACTTCATCAATTTTTAATTCACCAATAAAATTTCCACTTGAATCTATAGTGACGGGATAAGTACCTATGATATTTCCCATGGCATCGATCAAGGAAATTTCACTTGCGGTAACGGAATCAATTCCGTGTAAAGAAACACGAAGCACCTGACCCGACTTGATGGGATTAGGATACGCTTGCACTGCTTCAACGCCATCTGCTTCAACAGATATCAGCGATAAAGAATGAGTGGTACCATCCCAATCCGTTTGTGATAAGCGATAGTAATTTATTCCTTTCAATGGGCTTTTATCCTGCAATTCATAATTTGTAGTCAGCTTGGTGGTGCCCTGCCCTTTGATCGTTCCTACCCGCACAAAGTCCTTTCCATTACTGGAACGATAAACGGTGAAGAAATCACAATTCAATTCACTCCTCGTTTGCCAACGTAAATTAACTACCGACCTTTCTGCTTCCCCTGAAAAAGAAATCAATTCTACAGGAAGCGGAGACCGTGTTAAGTTAACTGTACCCAAAAAGAACGTAATACTTGACAAGTCAGTAGCAGTCAAACCTGTTCGCTGTACCATTGGAGAAGAGATTGTACCTGAATTTACTCCAGCAGTACCCGCAACCGAACTTGCTTGACTCAAACGCAAATCTGTCACATCTCCAATTATTCCAAAGCCAGTGCCACCTGCATTAACTTCATACGTACCTCCAGTTCCACCACTCATAATGATTGACCATGAACTTGAAGCCAAGCGGATTATGGGGCCACCAGTGTCAGGTATGTTTACATCTGTAAAGGACATTAAGGATGAAGGGCAAGTTAATCTCACGGATGAACTTACCGTTGGTGCAGTGGTTGTTGATAAATAGAATGGTCTAAATTGAGTATTCGTTCCAACCGGGTACAATGAATCATTTGAACCTGCAACGATAACTGCACCTGTAACCAGATATCGCATAAAGTCTCCACCATAAAACCAACCATTCGTGTAATTTAAATTTCTAGCAGTTAGATAATTTGCGCCAAACTGCAAAGTCCGGCCATTTAAATTAATCACACCAGAATTCATCGTAAGAGTATTATAAACTAGAATATCAGTCTGTGTTTGTATCTGTGGAATGGTCGCACTCGTATTGCTAAATATAAGTTGCGAAAATCCAGCTCCACTTGCGTTACCAGTATTTACTATATTCTGAGTAGTTGAACCATTAAAAGTAAGCGCCACACTACCAAATACAAATGCGCTAGCACTCGTGCTTGCGTTATTCCAATCTAGACCTACAGAAATATTGAATGTTGAAGGATTAAAAGACGAATTTCCTTGAATAGAAACTGACCCAAGTACAGTGGTATTGGCAGCAAGTGTTTTTGTTCTTCCTCCACCACCTGATAGGGTTAAGTTATAATAACTGCTAACCGGTGTTCGAACTGTCTGATTTACACTTGCAGAATAATAGTTTACTGTATTGCCGTTAGCAATGGCACGTAAACCTCCAGTCATAGCAGCCCCTCCAAAATTGAGTGTAGAGCCAGCTTGATTGATCCATATTCCATTATTAAACGTTGCGTTTATAGGAAGCCCATTAACATAGTCAGAGGTTATGGTACTTATTCCAGAGTTTGATACCCTACTAGCTGTTACGACATGCGCTGAAAATACCCCACCAGCGAATATGTTTATTATACCAGTAAATACATCTGAAGTAATATCTGTTGTATTAGTCAGGTTAACAGACCCAGATATATTAAAAAAATTAGCAGGGGCTACTGTGTAATTTAGTGCTCCAGCTTGATCTTGAAGTGTTGCACCACTATTTACTGTAAGTACCACCATTTGATTGAAATTGACAAAAGGGCTAATGTCAATGGTTACAACAAATGGGCTTTGAAGGGTCACGTTGTTGATGGTAGCAATCTCACCGGGAAAGGTGGTAGAGGCAACCCATGCAGAACCATTGTGGTACTCCCAGGTAGAAGGAGTACTCCAATTGCCAGTTGCCACCGACCTATAGTCGCCTAACGTCTGTGCACGTACTTGCGAACAGCAAATGATTAATAAAACTAGAATAGTTGAACTGCATATACTTGCAGTTGAGGATAAGGATTTTTTCATAGTAGGGATATTTTTCTTTAATAAACCCTTGGCAAATCCTATACCAAAAAAATAAAAATCAAAAAAGCGCCAAATCAGTTCAAAAAACGCTTTTTATAACTACTCAGCTAACGAAATAAAAACAGATTGTTTATATATAACGAAATGACTAACGACTAAAAACGAAAATTACAAAAGTTCAACGCCCAGTATAACCACATTTAGGTAACAAGATTGACTTAAAAGGGCCTTACCTAGGAAGAAAGCACTAGGAAATTAAGATTCCGCTAGGAGTTTAAAGTTTCGTAAGCGTGAGGACTTTATTCAAATAAAATAACTACTCAATTCACTTGAGTTGTTGAATAAACCGGAAATTGATTGAGTACGAATACGTGAATCTCAGAACAAAAGGAATTTGGAAATCAGCTCAACAGATTGATAAATACCAAAGCTCAATTTGATTAGTGCGGCTTAATAAGATCGCGGATGAAATCGATACTTTCTGAATCTAAAGGTTTTGAAACATAATCGAATATCGATTGATTTGATCCTATTCTACTAACATCGGCATGCTTCATAGTATAAGAGACTACAAGCACTTTAGGCTGCCGAATGAGACGGTGTTTTATTTTCTCAAACAAATCGATGAAGACCCAACCATCCTGATCAGAATGAAAATAGAGTTCAAGTAATATTAATTCTGGTAATAGGGATGTTTCTTCTGCATTTTCGAGAAGGTAAGAAACGGCAGAGGTGACGCTATTAAAATTGATTACTTGGCTATTCAAGCCATCTCTGTTTAATACTCGGGATATTATAAAATGGAATATCTCATCTTGATCAAGCACCATCACGATCGGTAGTTTGGGCTGATTCTGTAATTCTGATTCTTCGGTCATCGTATGCTAATTTTATATCTTGCTCATTGGTTATTTAACTACCAGTAGATAATATATGTACTCTATTTTCTTTAGGCCGGCAAAATAACGTTACTTATTTACTATACAAAGTATTGATTTATCTTGTTATCGGTGCTTCGCTTTACCAAGTCTTGTGATGATATATGTTAATTTAATTGACGCTACTGTATATATATCATTTTGTTTAGCATTTCCTCTAATGTTCGTAGCATATTCGCTGCCATAACCATTAACTAAAGAAAGCGACTTCATTTGTCCGTTTACGAGCACGTTTTCTGTTCTCGTGGAAAGGCCAACATTGGGAATTTCATTTGATCTGTAGGACAGAGCTTGAGTGAGAGGATCCTTAAATCGGTTTAAGTCCACATAGTTTCTACTTACATCATCCAAATAGTCAGTAAACGTAAACCGCATACTCATGTCGGCCCATATGTCGAAATATTCTCCTATTCTAATTCTTGCACCGATACCAAAAGGTATCGCCACTTGTGTCAAGCTATAAGGTTTGATACCATAGTTAGCATCTGTAGGCAGAAGGGAAGCATATTGACCTTCTGTTCCGAGTGGCTGCAAATCAATCCACTCACCTGCCCTTGGATTTGACGTTCCATCCAAAAAAGTTACGGGTGCTTGTGCTTGAGGGTTATGATTAAACACTGTGAACCCGGTAAAAATGTATGGCGTCCAATTAACGCGGTTCCTATAATCAGTTTTGTTTTGAAAGAGATCGAACACCGCTAGTGCTGTAATTTCCTGAATCGGATTTCTAAAAGATGCATTTCGTTGCTTTCGATATTTACCTTCTGAAGAGGTGCCATCGGCTGAAGCAGCGTCAGACCCTTCCAACTGTCCCATTAATAATTCGGCTACAAATGTATACCGTGGTCCGTATCGGTGAACAAAAGTAATCCCAAATCCAGGGTTGGTTAAATCTATATCAGTGCTCGCTTTACTTGGAAATGGCGCCAGATCTCCATAGTAATTTAAGGCATTGATAGATAAACCAACTGCGGTGTACGTGTTTTCGCGAACTAAGCGCTTTCGCTTTTTCTTATAAACTGAATTATAGCGCTTTATATTTCTTGCGCCTTTGAATTGTGCAAATGCATCTTGCGTAAAAATTATTACACTGAATAACATTAACGCAAATCGAAATTTTTTTATCATGGTTGGCATAAGGCTTATCCCTCGATTATTTGATTGAGGACGTCTCCACCATACCAAGCATTATGCCAAACTCAAAAACCGCATTTGGAGCCTAAAAACGCAGTTTTTCGAAATTCAAAAAGTAGTCTTTTACGATATATAACGAAATCACTGTTTTCTAAAAACGAAAATGGACTAATTCCTAAGGCTCAAGACTAACTCTTAAAGCCATTTCTTCCTACAAAATTTCTAACTCAGCCGTATTCATTTAGTAAATAAAAAATGACCAGTGAAAAAGGAATGACTAACATCAACTTAAAAGTTAACTGAAGAGTACTGAGTGGATGAAATAGATTCAATTTCGTTTCAGATAAACAATTTACTGTTTGTATTAAACGAAATAATTGATTTTTCGCTAGGAGGAATTTTTAAAAACCCTCTTTCCAACGAGATTTTAAGGTTTTATATTCTGGCCTGTATTTTGAATAGTGGGTTTGAAAAAATCAAACAACTATGAAACACTTTAATTCATTTGGCAAATACACATTGGTGATTTTTGCTATTCTCCTATTAGCTTCCTGCAGTACACAAACCTACACCGTATGTCCAACTTATGGAGCGGGCAAAAAAATGACTTCGTACGGGGAAAAGAAACAAAAGAAATACGGAAGAAAAACCTTCAGCCCTCCTTTCCGATTCTAATTAATTATAATCTAATTCAATCATTTGCCCCGTGATTGATTTCAACAACCAATAAATATTTCTGAAATGAAAGTAATTCTAGTAATTGCAAGTTGTTTATTTATATCAAAAACCTTTGGGCAAGTTCAAGCTTTGACTTTTTCCCCATTGAAAGAATGGAATATTTCTAAAGAAACATGTGAAGTATCGTATATCCTTACCAAAGGAACGTATTACTGCCTTGATACTCGAAATTTAATATCCGGGAAATTCATTTTAGAAAATAGCAACCGCACTACTATCTTAACTCAAGATTTAAATGATGTTTGCATCACGTGGCGCGTTAACCAAACAGGTATTTTCTACTTGCGATTCACCGACACAAATAGTGGCCTAGTGTTTCTAGGATTTAATCGTGCACACTTACAATTTGCCAAAGCAAGGTAAAAATCCAAATAGTCTTTTTTTATGCCAACTATCGATGCCACTTTAGCTGTGGGCAGGAAGGGCACTGTCTACTTGAGTGTATTTTAATGAAGGCACTAATTGATTTATTGCGGTTTTGTATTTTTCAATCACCAGATTTTCATCAAAATTAGTTTCAACCCAATTGCGCCCATTCATACCCATCTGTCGCAATTCATTCTCAGGAGTCCTTAGTATGAATTGCATTTTTTCCGCTAAGTCTATAAAATCCATGGGGCGGCATAATAATCCATTAAAGCCATGCTTTACTACGTGGTGACAACCCGGCACATCCGTTGCTACAATTGGTTTACTAAGGCAACATGCTTCCAACAGTACACGTGGAGTTCCTTCGCGATAAGACGGTAACACAACACAATCAGACTTCGCCATTACCTCTTTTACATGATCCGTTACTCCCAAATACTCAATGAGCCCCTGGCTTTCCCATTCACGAATCATTTCTTTGCTAATTGCCCTATCCGGTTTTGTGTCAAAAGCACCTAATATTTGAAATCTAGAAGTACAACCTTTGTCTCTTAGTTGCTTTATCGCTTTAATAAATTCAAAAATACCCTTATCAGAAATAAGTCTGGCTACCATCAGAAATATAAACGGATCGCTTTTCTGATAGGGAACAGATTCAAATTTTCTCAAATTTATTCCTGACCCAGGTAACAAATCAGATTTGTCTAAAGGAACTAATTTCATGCTATTAAAAAACTGTCTGTCTTCATTATTCTGAAAAAACACCTTTTCTGCATTTACGAACGCAATTTTATAAAGGAATTTAACCATGTAGTAAGTAATTGTTTTGCGCTGAAATGCGGAACCTAAACCTGATACATTATTTACAACTGGTATCTGCAAGAAAGTAGCCGCAATTGAACCATAAATATTTGGTTTAATTGTATAATGAAGTATCACATCCGGTCTAATTTTGGAGTATAGGTTTATCAATTCAATTAGCAACCCAAAATCTTTGATCGGGTTACTACCATGTGCATTGATCTTTATGTGATGATGCTCAATGCCTGCATTGATTAAATGAGACACATATTCATCTGTGGGGGAAATTGCATGAATTTCATGCCCATCCATTTTTAAAGCATCCAACAATCCCATACGGAAGTTGTAGAT
>JABFSO010000100.1 GCA_013140555.1 Cyclobacteriaceae bacterium
TCACGTGCATTAGGAACGAAAGAGCGCGGCTCAATGACGCCACAGCAAATTTTTGGCAATTGGTTAGCTACGCGACTTTTAAAATTATTTTATGGGGTTAAGTTTACTGACTTAGGCCCCTTTCGGGCGATTCGATTCAATAAACTAATCGAACTAAACATGCAAGACAAAACCTATGGCTGGACGGTGGAAATGCAATTGAAAGCAGCTAAGCTCGGAATGGCATGCGTAGAAATGCCGGTAGGTTATCGCAAACGAATTGGATTTTCTAAAATATCGGGCACCATAAAAGGTACCATTCTGGCCGGCTATAAAATTATTACCACTATTTTCAGATATTTATAAACTAGGGATGACATCCGATGTTCTTTCAACAAGAGTAAAATCATGCAGGTAGTTGTTATCGTAATCTACGCGCTCACCCTTTGCTATATTTTTTTGTTTAGCATGGGGCAACTGCATTTAACATGGATCTACATACACATTCGAAAAGTAAAAATCAATGATCCGGTGCTGTCGAACATGCCGATGGTGACGATTCAGTTGCCAATCTACAACGAGAAATATGTTGTGGAGCGATTGATTGATGCCGTAGCGCATTTTGATTACCCAAAGGAAAAACTGGAGATTCAGATTTTGGATGACTCCACTGATGAAACTACCGCGTTGATTTTGCAAAAGATCGAATCACTTCGACACCTTAACCTGACGATTCATTTGATTCACCGCGAAAACAGAATCGGATACAAAGCAGGAGCGCTTGCACATGGATATCAGTTGGCCACAGGCGAATTCATTGCCATTTTCGATGCCGACTTTATTCCGCCATCTGATTTTCTTCAGAAGACTTTACCTTACTTTCAAAATGAAATGGTAGGTGTAGTACAAACTCGCTGGGGGCATATTAACAAAGACTATTCATTGCTTACGCGATTGCAGGCGTTTGGGTTAGATGCACACTTTTCTATTGAGCAAGGTGCGCGTAGTGCAGCAGGAAGTTTTATTAATTTCAACGGCACGTGTGGCGTTTGGCGAAAGTCATGCATAGCCGATGCAGGTGGCTGGAGTTTTGATACGTTGACAGAAGATTTGGATTTAAGCTATCGGGCGCAATTGAAGGGCTGGAAGTTTCATTATCTGGAAGATGTAGAAACGCAAGGCGAGTTGCCCATTATTATGTCGGCAATTAAGTCACAACAATATCGTTGGAATAAAGGCGCAGCCGAAACAGCTCGCAAAAATTTTGGGAGTGTTTTGAGTTCACCCTTTTCAGTAAAAAATAAGGTGCACGGTTTTTTTCATTTGTTCAACAGCTCAGTATTTATTTGTTTGCTGATGGCAGGCTTGCTGAGCATACCCATGTTGTATATCAAACATGCCCGCCCGAATATTGCGTGGTTATTTAATTTGGGAATTATCTTTCTGGCGGGTTTTTTATCCATCACGCTTTTTTATTGGGTAGCCACCAAGCGATTCAACCCGTTGAACAGAAGAAAAATATTCTGGTCGCTCTATCCTCGCTTTTTAATTGTGTCGATGGGCTTGTCATTGCATAATGGCTTAGCTGTTTTGGAAGGTTTGATCGGACGAAAGACACCTTTTGTGCGAACACCAAAATTCAATGTTCAGCACCGAAGCGATTCATGGAAGAGCAATGTGTACATTCAAACTAAAATCAATGGATTGACAATGGGCGAAGCGATACTTTGCCTTTACTTCGTTTTTGGAATTGTAGTTGGAATCCAATTGAAAGATTACGGTTTACTCTTCTTTCATGCCATGATGGCGCTGGGCTTTGGCAGTGTATTTTATTACTCGATGAAGTCGACTGTCCATGGTTCCTAAAAAGACCAGTTCGCTGTTACTCGCTGCACTCTGTGTTCTGCTCTACGAATATTTGGCTTTTTTTGTGGAGCGCACACAAACGGTCGAATTGCTGTCTTGCTTCTTAATTCTTTTTGGAATTTATAGCTGGGTAGTAAGAAGAAATCACGAAGATGAACTCACCTTCTGGATTTTGGCCGCTCTGGTTTTTCGAGGTTGCTTTTTATTTTCAATCCCCCAGTTATCGGATGATTTTTATCGTTTTCTATGGGATGGACATTTACTAAACGCAGGGTTTCATCCTTTCGCGCATGTGCCCCGCTATTACATCGAGCAATCTGTTGCGGTCAATGGAATTTCGAATGAGTTATTCAATCAACTCAATAGCCCCGATTATTTTACTATTTATCCTCCTATTAATCAATTTATCTTTTGGCTTTCCGCCAAGTTGGGTGGCGATGTGATTTGGATCGGGGTGTTCGTAATGCGTTTGTTTATTTTATTGGCTGAAGCGGGTAGCATTTGGTTTATCCGTAAAATAGTAACTCATCACCAATTGCCACGCGCTAATGTGTTGATCTACGCATTGAATCCAATGATCATCGTTGAGCTTACGGGCAACCTGCACTTCGAAGCATTGATGATTTTCTTTTTGCTGGCAAGCTATTGGTACTTGGTACGCAATCAACTTATTCCATCTGCCTTGTTCTTCAGCCTGGCTATTTGCACTAAACTACTTCCGATTATTTTTCTTCCCCTTTTTATTGTTCGATTGGGTTGGAAGCGTGTGTCATTTTTTTATTCATCCATCTTTTTGTTTACGTTATTCTTTTTTCTCCCGCTGCTCAATTGGGAAATCGTTGCCGGCTTTCGCGAAAGCATCGGATACTACTTTAAGAAGTTTGAATTTAATGCAAGCATTTATTATTTGGTGCGCGAGTGGGGCTTTTGGAAGTATGGCTACAACATCATTCAAACTGTAGGATGGAAGCTGGCAATGTATGCGGTTGCGGCCATCGGTCTTTTCATCGCTGGGGATTCATGGAAGGAACGAAAGAGGAAAGAGTCAACTACACTTTGGTTTGGCTATCTACTATTATTGACGATCTATTTTTTGTTTTCTACGGTGGTGCATCCGTGGTATGTTTGCTCATTGGTTGCGTTTTCAGTGTTTACAACTTCCCGATATGCGGTTATATGGAGCGCTTTGATACTATTAACCTATGTAGGATATTCAACTAAAGGATACCACGAATCGCTTTCACTTGTGATGATAGATTATGGTTTAGTTGGTATTTTTGCATTCGCTGATTGGCGCTACCCTACTAAATTCAGTCAATTTCAAATC
>JABFSO010000467.1 GCA_013140555.1 Cyclobacteriaceae bacterium
AGCTGCGGTTATCCATTCCGGAAAACTCCTGTGTGACGGTTGACCCCAATCATTTAACTCAAGTACTCACAAATTTATTTTCTAACGCAATCAAGTTTACAGATCAAGGGTCAATATCTTTACAATGCGTAATGGAGTCAATGAACTATCGGATTCGGATATCGGATACAGGAATTGGTATTGGCGAGAATGAAGTACAACATATATTCAAACCGTTTCGACAAGCACATGAAGGGCTCAGCCGAGCGAAAGGTGGTATTGGGCTGGGCTTATCAATTTGCAAAGAAATGATTGAGATGTGGAATGGAAGTATAGTGGTAAATTCAACTAGTGGGGTGGGAAGTGTGTTTAGTTTTACCATTCCTATTCCTGGAAAAGAAAGGCCACTCTCAACTAGTATTTGAAAAATTAAGCGATTATGCGTTTATCGAGGCTGCAATCACAAAGTATTTTATTCGTTGTTATTGTGATCGCTTTGTTCTGGTCGAAAGATCAGGTGGTGCGTTATTTTCTGAAGGAGCACGAAGAAAACAAAACAGTGGAGGCTGTGTTGGAAGCACAAAATATGCTGAGTCAACACATCACTAAATTGGCGTTGCTTATTCAAAATGATATTCAATTTGATACGCTGGCTACTTCTCGCCCCGATTCCTTGACTAAACTACTGCCTCGCTGGTTTAACAATCATCGCTGGCTGGTAAAAAACAACAAGAAGCACGGCCCCAGCGATTTCACAGCTATTCAGGTAGATTCTCTGCTTGCCCTCAGTACACCTTTAGTAGACCAAATGTATTCAGCCGGGCTTTCGATGCTTCCCCCATTGAACAAGACAAAGGTGGGCAGAGCGGTAAAGATTATTGATCGGTACGAATTACAGTATCATCATTGGACGCAGCAAAGCGTTGACCTCTATCAGCGTGAAAGTAATAGTAACTTCAAATTTCTAAGAGACATTGAATTGGTTTTGACATTGCTGGCAACCCTTGGATTGCTGATTACAGGATATGTATTAGTGTACAACATTCTCACGCGATTATCGAAACAAATAAAAAGTAACAGAACCATTCAAAATGCTTTACTTATCAAGAATGAAGAGCATCAAAAATTAACGAATGAATACAAACAACTGAATGAGGAATTGGTGTTGGCAAAGAATAAAGCCGAAGAGAGCGAAGTATTTTTAGCTACCGTATTGGATTACATACCTCACATGGTCTTCGTAAAGACAATACCTGATTTTCGATTTGCATTGGTTAATAAGGCTACGGAAAAATTTCGAGGTTTACCCAAAGAGTGCTTTTTAGAAGACAATCAGGGAATTTATTCGAAAGAAGAAGCAGCGCGTGTGATGGCACAAGATTTACATGTTCTGGAGACACAAGGAATTTATGAATATGAGGTGGAGCTCAGCAACCGAATTGTTGCTGGTAAGAAGCTAATCATTAAAGACAAGCAGGGCCTTCCAAAATATTTGTTAGGTATTTCAGAAGATATCACGAATCGAAAAAATATTGAGCGCGAGTTGATCGAAAATAAAACACGATTGTCGATGGCCTTGCGTGGTGCCGGCATGGGTGTATGGAGTTGGAACATCCCTACCAATCATCGAACATTTGATGAACAGACGTGCAATGTTTTGGGGATCTCCTTTGAAACATTTCAAGGAACCGCAGAAGAATTTCTAAACGCAATTCATCCGGATGACCGTGAATTCATTCGTGAGAATTTAAGACGCACGGTAGAAGAAGACGCACCATATGCTCCAGAATTTCGGGCGCTTTGGAGCGATGGATCGATCCATTATTTATCGGGCAGAGGTAAGTTAGAGAAAAGTGCTGATGGAAAGCCTTTGAAAATTAAAGGAATTATCTGGGATAATACCGAGCGTAAGGAAGTGGAAGCTAAACTGATGCATCATAAGGAATTGTTGTTGGAAGCACAATCGCTTGCGCACATTGGAAATTTTGAGGCGAATCTTGAAACGGGTGAAGAGTTCTGGTCAGAAGAATTGTATAACATACTGGGGTTGTCAAACCATTTACCTGCCCATTTCGATACGTATATCAATATGATTCATCCGGAAGATCGCGTAAGGCGGTTGATCAATCAAATTGATTTTGATTCACCCACTCATCAATTTAAATATGAACTAAGGATCATTCGTCCATCAGGCGAGATCAGGAATGTATTAGAGATGGCGGTGGTGAAGAGAAATGTTCTGAATAAAAATGTAATCATTCGCGGCACCGTACAAGATGTCACAGAATATAAACGAATCGAAAAGGAACTGCTGGATGCAAAAGAAGCAGCGGAAGAATCAAATCGATTGAAGACGATTTTTCTGGGCAGTTTATCGCATGAAGTTCGCACGCCATTGCAAGGTATTTTGGGAATGACGGAATTATTAGAACTTCCAAGTATATCTAGTGAAAAGCAGAAGGAGTTCATTTCTATTATTAAAAGGCGCACCAACGACTTGCAGATAATTATTGAATCATTGCTTGACTTGGCCAGTATCGAGGCAGGAGAGATTAAATCTTTCCCTACCGATTTGAATTTATTTGAATTGGTGGAAGTTATCTACAATCGGGCTAAGCAAGATCATTTTTTGATTGAGAAATCAGTGTCATTTATATTGCGTAATCAAATCCTTCCTTCATCGATGGTATCCATTGACCCTTATCATCTTACGCAAGTGCTTACCAATTTTATCAGTAACGCTGTAAAATTTACAGAGAGAGGTGAGATTACATTAACTGTTTACAAAACCACTGATCAGTACATATTTGAATTAACCGATACAGGAATTGGAATAGCACCGGATAAGTTGGAGCATATCTTTAAGCCGTTTCGCCAAGCTCATGAAGGGTTAAGTCGATCGAAGGGTGGAATAGGTTTAGGACTATCCAGCTGCAAAAAAATGATCGAGATGTGGAGAGGATCACTTAAAGTAACTTCTACTTTAGGTAAGGGGAGTACTTTTCAATTTACGGTTCCGGACTAGAAAACCAGAACGGAGCCTACTTTTGTATTGCTTCTACACTTTTAGTTCAAAATAAAATGTGCTTCTTGTTCCCACCTCGCTAAGCAGTTTTAGTTCAGAATCCATCAATTGGTGCAATTGATTCGAAATGGTAAGACCTAAACCTGTACCG
>JABFSO010000250.1 GCA_013140555.1 Cyclobacteriaceae bacterium
AAAGATCCAATGGTTCAGATTACTTTGATTCAATTGTTGGTAGACATGAAAGAGAAGGCAGTCATCCAGGAATTAGAACGAATCAGCAGAGATAAGGAAGTATTGAAGGCCGTGAAAGACGAGGCGTATGCCGGAATCTTACGTCTTTCTTAAAAGAGGATAAATAATCATTTCAGAAACTCAAACTAGAAACAAAATGAAAAAGGTATTGATGGTAATTGGAATTTTAGTTGCAACCATTTGCGTGGCAACGGCACAAGAATTTAAAGTGGCAAAAAGCTCCGGTAGGCTGGAGATTCACTTGGGAAAAGCAACGATTGAAGGATACAATGGAAGTGAAATCGTTTTTACTTCTCTGGATAAAGACCGAGATGAAGATGAAGATAATCGGTCGAAGGGCTTGCGAGCGATTAATAGCCTCGGATTAGATGATAACACAGGGTTGGGCATTCATGTGGCCGATAAAGGCAATGTGGTAGAGGTCTATCAACTAAAGAAAATGAATTCGCCTGAAATAAAAATCCTTGTGCCAAAAGGAATGATTATTTCATACGAGCATTCTTCACAGTATGGTGATGATGTGAAATTCAAAAATCTGGAAAATGAAATAGAGATTTCTACCCATTATAACAGCGTAGAGTTAGAAAATATAACCGGACCTGTTACCGCCAAGGTGATCTATGGACATATTGAAGCGAACTTCAACCAGAATGTGAAAGGACCACTCTCGCTTGTATCGATTTATGGATATGTGGATGTTACGCTACCATTGACTACCAAAGCAAACCTCAAGCTCGTCACATCTTACGGTGAAATTTTTGTAGCCCCCGAATACAAAATTGAAATCGACAAAGAAGGAACGATGGTGCGCTATAGTGACAAGGTGAGTGGAAAGATAAATGGTGGCGGAATGAATATTGATATTCGTTCGGATTACGGAAAAGTTTATCTCCGCAAAAAATGAGAGCCCTATTTAGTATCGTTCTGTTAAGTCTAGGGCTTAGCGGATATGCACAAACTGCGATCAATAAAATCATTCCCATGCAGGCAGGGCAAAAGGTGCAGCTTGAATTTGATTATCCGGAATTGATTAAAGTGACTACGTGGGATCGCAACGAGATATCCATTCAGGGCAGCGTGAGTATTAACGGTGGGGAGAATGATGACGCTTTTCAATTGTCCTCAGCATTATCTGGAAATACCTGGCGCATTGAATCGGAGGTTCGCAATTTGAAGAACTTGCCACACCGAATTACAGTAATGGAGAACGGAAAGAAAATGGTTTTCAAAAACAAAGCGGCATTGAAAACACACGATCCGAATAACTACACGAATTATAAATTTTATTCAGAAGGAGTAGAAATGGATATTGTGCTGGAAATAAAGATACCCAAGAACATGGCTACTGACTTACGATCTGTATATGGAATTGTAGAAGTTAAAAACTTCGAAGGAGAATTGACAGTAGATGCTACTTACGGAGCGGTAGATGCAACTGTAAACGAAGCGACTACTGGTCAACTGAAGGCCGAAACCAACTACGGGCAGATTTATACAAATCTTGCTTTGAAAATCGCGAAAGGTGAGGAAGAAGATTTTCATACACTGATAACCGCGAAGCTGGGCAATGGACCTGATTATAACTTCGAGTCAAAGTATGGGAATGTTTACTTGCGAAAGAGTAACTAGAGATTGCCCAAAATAGATTTCTAAAACAGCACTTCACTCATGAAGTGCTGTTTTAGTTGATAGGCTTGTGAAAATACAATTGATAATTCGGAAGCAAATCGGGATAAGCGATTTTTACCAAGTCTTTTAATATGAGATCGGGACGGAGGTAGCCGAGTTCTAAAAATTCGCTGCCGCCTTTTGCACCGATGCGAGCGTTGTAAGAATAAACTTTACTATTTTGAAAAGGCTTGAAGAGCTCGTATCTTTTTTCAGTAGCTTTTAATTCTTCAAGCGAGGCGAATGAACCAACACCAATCCAGAGGTCGGCATCTTTGGCTTTTGCGTAAACAGATTCAAAACTTAATTGTAGAAAGCCGTTGGTAGAATCTTGTGCCCATAAATAATTACAGCCGGCATCTTCTAAAAGTTTAGCAGCATAATTTTTTCCTCCGGGAAGAAACCATGCATCGCCATAAAGAATGCCACTTAAAACAGTTGGCTTGGTGGTGACGCTTTTAGTTAGTTGTTGTGTAGCGATATATTCTTTTTCAATTTCTTGAAAGACAGAGTCGGCTAATTTTTCTTTTTTGAAAAACAGGGCCATGAATTTGATCCATTCAGCACGGCCAAGTGGATGTTTTTCTAAATACTCTGCATTGATGATAACCGGTATACCGGCTTCTTGTATCTTTTTCAGTTGACCCAAATCTTTGGTCATAGTGTAGCCCATGACGACTGAAGGCTTTAATGAAAACACGAGTTCTACATTCATGCCTTTGTCGATGCCCAGTTCTTTGACAAAACCTGCATCGATGCGCTCACGCATTTTAGTTGAACTGATGTAATCGGTGGTAGGGAAGCCAATGAGCTTGTCGGTTTCGTTGAGGTAATCGAGAAGGGGAATGTGTGTAGTTGATGTACAAACAATGTTATCAATAGGTGTGAAGATGATCGTAGCGTTGGCTGGATTTGCAGGCACGGGCTCGCCTTTAGGAACTAATAAATAGTGGTAGCCTGACGTTGCGTTTTGATAGGGTTGAATGATTTCGACAAGTTTGGCATTGCCAACACGTGAAACTTTGAAGCCCGTAGCGTATTTAATTTCATCACTTGACTTAGTTTCTTTTTTGTTCGGTGTACTACTGCAAGAGATAAGTAATGATGAAATGAATAATATGATAAATGGTGTAGATGACGCGGCCAGGGATAGAAGCGGAAATTCCGCGCCTCGCGGGATTGAAGCGGATAGCCCGGTGCCTTTCCCGCCTTTTCGCGGGATTGGCAGGCCGAAAAATAAAACAGAAGTGTGTGATGTTGATTGCTTTGTTGTCATGGTTGCAAGTTTGGAAAATTAATTATGTTTGCAACCGTATTACGGTCTCCGATTTTTATCGGAGTTAAAAGGGAACCCCGTGTGAACCGGGGGCTGTTCCCACAACTGTAGTCCACGTGAATACACTAACTATCTGAGCCACTGTGATG
>JABFSO010000318.1 GCA_013140555.1 Cyclobacteriaceae bacterium
AATGGCTTAATCAAATCATTAAAAAAGCCAAGAAAAAATACTTCACAGAAACAAAGCCTCAAAAACCATTTGCTCTTGAAATCTTCAAAGAAATCTTAGCTTGACGGCTATGGATAGCTATCGGGAGCCACCGCGCTTTCCGCTGCAAGTCCTCCCCCGCCAGTTGCCTATCGGTTATCGGGGTGCGGGCTTTTCGCTTCAATCGCTTTCCCACGCACAGCACCACGTGCATCTGAATCGAACGTACATCACTCGCTCATTTCATTACCTTTGTCACTCAACTACAATTCGTGGAGTCATCCAAAGAGCAACTGAGAAAAACACTGGGCCTGCTGCAACTCGAGCGGCAAGCCGACATGGAGCAATACCACCAAAAGGTTTTGCTTCGCCCTTTGCACACCCGTGTCAAAGAAGGAACCACGTGGTACCCCGTACGACTCGTGAAAGATTACATCGGCACCGGAGAGCGCATCATCATTGAAATCGAACGGCTCACGCAAAAAGATCAACCCCACGCCTTTCAAAGCGGCAAGCTGATCAGCGTGTTTTCAAATGCCTCCGGCAAAGCCGAAAAAGAACATCAAAACGGAGTGATCAACTATGTGCGCGATAATCTGATGGTCATCACACTCAATGGCGATGACCTTCCTGATTGGATCGACAGCGGCTCACTCGGCATCAATGTTCTCTTTGACGAGATGAGCTACCGCGAAATGGAATATGCTGTCAAAAAAGTAATCGAAGCAGAAGAGAATCGCGTGGCTGAACTGCGTGAGATGCTCTTGGGAAATGAGCCAATTAAAAATCCGCTAACGGAAAGCCTTTCGGTAAAACTAGAAACACCCGTACTCAACGACAGTCAAGTCCACGCAGCGCACACCATTTTGCAAAGTCGTGACATTGCATTTATACACGGTCCGCCCGGAACTGGCAAAACCACTACGCTAGTCGAAACCATCCGGCACACCGTAAAAAGCGAAGGCCAGGTTTTAGTGTGCGCACCCAGCAATGCCGCAGTCGATTTGCTAGTCGACAAACTCAGCGAGCGTGGATTGAATGTCCTTCGCATTGGCCACCCCGCACGCGTCACCGAGCAATCACTCAGCAAAACACTTGATGCCCGAATTGCCGAACACGATCACTTTGATGAACTACGTGCGCTGCGAAAAAAGATGGAGCACACACGGCAGATGGCCAACAAATTCAAACGCAACTTCGGCCATTTCGAAAAAGCCGAACGCAGAATGCTACGCGAAGAAGCCAAGCAACTCAAAGCCGATGCCGACATGCTGGAGTTTTACATCACCAACGACTTACTGCAAAAAAGTGATGTCATCTGCTGCACCTTGGTAGGATCATCGCACCCGGTGTTGCGCAGCCGTAAATACAAAACAGCCTTTATAGACGAAGCCGGACAGGCGTTGGAACCTGCCTGCTGGATTCCATTCTTACGAGCCGAACGAATTATTTTTGCAGGCGACCACATGCAATTGCCGCCCACGGTCAAATCCAATGAAGCAGCCAAACAAGGTCTGACTGAAACACTCTTCGAAAAGGGCATCAAAAAATTCCCGCAAAAAGCTTCCATGCTGCAAGTGCAATACCGTATGCACGAAAACATCATGCAGTTTTCATCGCACTATTTTTACAACAACGAGTTGATTGCACATAGCTCCGTCAAATCCGAACTACTTCGTCCCGATCAACAACCGGTAGAGTTTATCGACACAGCCGGTGCAGGCTACAACGAAACACAAGATCCAGAAACTCTCAGTCGCTTGAATAAAGACGAAGCCGCTAAACTTATCACCCTTGTTGAAAAATTGGTGGAAGAAATAGGTGTGGAAGAATGGATCATGCAATCCATCACGTTGGGCATTATCACTCCTTACCGCGCGCAAGTCGATTACCTCATTCACTTAGCCGAAAGCTCTGCCTGGCTGGAGCCACTCAACAAATTAGTCACCATCAATACCGTAGATGCTTTTCAGGGGCAAGAGCGCGATGTGATTGCCATCAGCTTTGTCCGCAGCAATGCCAAAGGTGAAGTCGGTTTTCTTTCCGACATCCGCAGAACGAATGTAGCCATGACACGCGCCCGCAAAAAACTATTGATGATTGGCGACAGCGCTACGCTCGGCTCACATCCCTTCTACACACAGCTGATTGAATACGTGCAGAGCCACAATTTTTACAGAAGTGTTTTTGAGTATTAGGAATCTTATTGTCTTCGCTTTACTGCCCCCCTCACCGCCTCAGCTGTCCAAGGATCTTCCGGCCAATGGTGGCGTGGATAGCGCATCCGTAATTCTTTGCGAACTTCATGATAGGTTGTTTGCCAAAAACTTTTCAGGTCTTGCGTTACCTGCACGGGCTTATATCCGGGTGAAAGCAAATGCAACATAATCTTCGTTCGCCCTTGATTGACCGTAGGTGTTTCGAGTAATCCAAACATTTCTTGTAATCGTACTTCCATCACTGGTGATTGTCCATCAGTGAAGTAGCGCAGCGCAATGTTCGAACCGCTTGGCACTTTCAATCGTGATGGAGCGAGTGTATCTAATTGGTTCGACAAATTCCACGGCAATAAACCACTGCGAATGGCATGCATATCCAACTTAAAAAAATCAGCTCGTTTATTTACCTGTATCAGATAGGGTGCTAACCACTCCTCTGCTGTTTGTAACAAATGCGCATCATCCACCGCTGGCCATTCTTCTTCGGGGCGCCAGGCTCGTAAACTCGATACTCGGGCTTGCCAATTGATTTGCTCCTCATCCCAATTCAAAAGCCGCAATCCCTCTTGTCGCAAGGCATCACACAAAACTTCGATTCGCTGTGTGTCTGAAATCGTAGTGGTTGGTTTTGAACTAATCACCAAAGTGCCAATTCTTTTTTCCTGGGCCGCAATAATTTGTCCACGCTCGGCATCCCATCGCATGGATTCATTTTTTACCGCATGCTTATCCGCATCCGAAATATCGATTGGTGCCGCTAAAAATATTTTTCCCTCACCTCTGCTACCGGCATCTAAGTGCGCCACGCACAGCCATGGTTCGCGTAAGAGTGGGTCATGATCGGGCAACCGAACCATTCGGCCGTTTGCCAGTTTGTAGCGCTCACGCTGTGGTTCCAACTGCTGTGCGATTCGCTCCGGATAAGCCTCCATCAATAAGGAACCCACTTCCGTATCGCTTACAATCCCATTATCTACTTCTAGCCGAAACATCTTGCGCCAGGCAGTAGCCAAGCGCTCAATTCGTTGCAATACATTTCGGTCTGCGTTCACACGCTCGCCTTTTCTCCATTTGCGAAGCGCTTCTAAACGCAAACTTAAATCTGCACCGGAGTCCTTCATCAACGGGTCGCGCTCTTCCAGCAAAGCAGCTACATCTGTTGCTAATTGTTTACCTTTTTCATCGTCAGGCGAAAGTAGCATGTGCGACAAACGAGGATGCGTGGGCAACTTGAGCATCTCCTTACCTCGCACTGTAATCCGATCATCGCGTAAAGCACCCAAGTCAATCAATAATTCTTTTGCCTGCTTGATGGTGCCCGCAGGCGGAATTGTTATCCACTTTAGTTCATTCACATTTTTGATTCCCCACTGATACAACTCCAAAAGCATGGGTGCCAAATCTGCTTCCAATACTTCAGGTTGGCGATGCAGTTGAAGATGTTCGTGTGTATTTTCTGCCCACATCCGATAACAAACGCCCGGCCCTAAGCGGCCCGCCCTGCCCGCGCGTTGATCAGCCGCATCGCGTGTTACACGAATGGTCTCCAGTCGGGTAAGCCCGCTGCGTGGATCATATCGCGGTACACGCGCATATCCAGAATCAACTACCGTGGTGATTCCTTCAATCGTTAATGATGTTTCTGCAATAGACGTAGCTAACACAATTTTTCGCATGCCTTGTGGGTGTGGCATAATCGCCTCCTGTTGTTGCTTTAAAGGCAAATCGCCATACAAAGGCATAATCGCTGCGGAACTTTGCTCTTGCAGCAATTCTGCTGTCTTATGAATTTCTGCTGTACCCGGCAGAAAAACCAAAACATCACCTGATTGTTCCGACAATGCTTTACGAACTACTCGCGCAGTTGCCATGGCGATCGCGCTGTCTCTATCCTGTGTTTCATACTTTAGCGAAACAGGATATTGTTTTCCCAAGCTGGTAACAATTGGAGCCTGATCTAAAACGGAAGAAATTTTTTCGCCATCCAATGTAGCTGACATAATGAGCAGTCGTAAATCTTCACGAAGCACTTGCTGACTTTGATAACAAAGCGCCAAGGCCAAATCAGCCTGAAGACTTCTTTCATGAAACTCATCGAAGATGACTAAGCCCACTTCCGACAGAGCGTTGTCGGTTTGAATCATCCGCGTTAGTATTCCTTCGGTTACAACTTCAATGCGTGTATTTTTACTAACTACGTTTTCAAAGCGCACACGGTACCCAATGGTTTGCCCGACTTCTTCACCTTGCAAATCAGAGAGTCGTGCCGATACAGAACGCGCTGCCAATCTGCGAGGCTCCAATAGAATTATTTTTTTATTGCTTAGCCATGGCTCCTGAAGCAAATGCAAAGGCAACACAGTCGATTTTCCAGCACCGGGTGGTGCTTGCAAAATGACGATGGGATGATGAGCGAGTTTCCTCTTCAACTCATCAACTACTTCAAGCACCGGATAAGACATGAAGCAAAAGTAAGAATAAGATGCAAATGAAAATTACCGATTGGGTCAATTTCAGAATTCCTATTTATTGAAGATATTTGAAACATACTTTCGTTTATGGATAACCGATTCTATCAGCATTCAGAAAAATCAACACCCATTAACTTGGGCATTGCCATTGTTATTTCTTTTATCATTGCCATTCTGTTCGCGTACGTCTACAACATTCTCATCCTGATTATTCCCATTGTATACGTCAATGTGTTCATAACCGGTATTTTTGCAGCTGCGCTGGGGTATACTTCAAAATTTATCTCTCGTTTAGCAAAAATCCGGAATAGCCGTCACAATTTAGTTTTAGCGGCCTTAACTGGTTTCAGCGGTTTCTATTTTCAGTGGATAGCCTACGCAGCATTTCTAAATACCAATAGCCTATGGTTCGATGCTTACATCAGTCATTTTAACTTTATCTATAATCCCATTGGATTCTTAACGGCAATAATCGAATTCAGTAAAGTTGGATCATGGAGTATGTTTGACGTAACGTTCAGAGATTTTCCTTTGTGGATTATATGGACCATTGAAGCCGGAATGATCATCGGCTTCCCAATTTTCATTATGATCAAGCACCCGATTGTTCCTTTTTCCGAACAACTTGATCACTGGTATCCTCGGTATAGGTTAACCTATGAATTTGAAAAGATAACCATGCGAATCAAATTCAATGAAGATTTGCTTTCGAATCCGGAGGCTACCATTTCTGCATTAACTTATGGAGCCCCAGGCCGCTATTCGGAAGTAATTATCTACTACTTAAAGGATGAGCAGATTCAATATTTGTCAGTTGATAATGTTCTCTTGGAAGATCGCGGAAGCAAAAAGGATATTGATCACGTAGTTCAATTACTAAAGATTGACACCACGACTGCCGAGTTGCTGATGAAGAAATACGGAAACAAAAAAGAATTTGCGTTAAATTACTAGGATTCTTCACTAATCGAGTAAGATGGAAACCAAAGGCGGCATTACCACATTTCATGCAAAAACCAGAAGTGCCTGGAGAAAATGGTTGGATAAAAATAGCAGTTCCGAGAAATCGGTGTGGTTGATTATCTATCACAAACAAAGCAAAAAGCAGAGCGTGTATTATCCGGAAGCGGTTGATGAAGCATTGTGTTTTGGTTGGGTAGATAGTAAACCCAATAAGCGCGATCACGAAAGCTACTATCAGTTTTTCACCAAACGCAATCCAAAGAGCAAATGGAGCAAAATCAATAAAGAAAAAGTAGAGCGATTGATGGCAGAGGGATTGATGACGCCTTCAGGAATGGAGATGGTATCAATTGCGAAGGGATTTGGTACATGGGATGCGCTGACCCCGGTAGATAATCTGGAAGAACCGGATGATCTGAAAAAAGCTTTTTCAAAAAAAAAAACAGCCTACAAAAACTGGCAGGCTTTTCCACCCTCAACCAAACGCGGAATACTCGAATGGTTGTTAAACGCGAAACGCCCCGAAACCCGAAGTAAACGCATTACTGAAACGGTTTCTTTGGCAGCGCAAAACATTCGTGCGAATCAATACAGACCCTCTTAGAAAGTATTGATCTTGCCTGTTTTTGTGTACTTTTGTTGCTTAATAACCTTCGCGTGAAATCTTCTCTCTTTGCTATTTCTCCGGTGGATGGCCGTTACGCCAAAACCACGGAATCGCTTCAAAACTACTTCTCTGAATATGCACTCATTCGCTACCGTGTTCGGGTAGAAGTAGAATATTTCATTGCGCTTTGTCAATGGCCGTTGCCGGAATTAGCTTCGTTTCCGAAAGATCAATTTGAAGCACTGAGAAAATTGTATACAACCTTCGATCAGTCTGCTGCAGAAAAAATTAAAGAAACAGAAAAGACCACCAACCACGATGTAAAAGCAGTTGAATATTTTCTCAAAAATGAATTCGATCGTTTAGGACTTTCGTCATTCAAAGAATTTATTCACTTCGGTCTCACTTCGCAAGACATCAACAATACGGCAACCCCTTTGTTGCTGAAAGAGTTTTTGGATGAAGTATACACACCTTCTTTGCGTCAACTCATTTCATTGTTAGAAAAAAATGTCGCAGACTGGAAGGATATTGCCATGTTGGCGAAAACCCACGGACAACCTGCCTCTCCGACCCGATTAGGAAAAGAAATCGAAGTATTCACCGCAAGGTTGAAACAACAGATTCAATTATTGGCACACATTCCACACTCTGCCAAATTTGGTGGAGCTACCGGAAATTTAAACGCGCACGCAGTCGCTTATCCGAACATTGATTGGAATGCATTTGCGTTGCAATTTGTAAACACAACTCTTCAGTTAAAGCGTAGTTCACCAACAACTCAAATCGAGCACTATGATAACATGGCCGCTCTGTTTGATAACTTGAAACGCATCAACACCATTTTTGTAGATTACAGCCGTGATGTGTGGCAGTACATCTCAATGAATTACTTCAAACAAAAAATTAAAGAAGGCGAAGTGGGCTCTTCTGCAATGCCGCACAAAGTAAATCCTATTGACTTTGAAAATGCCGAAGGTAATTTAGGATTGGCCAATGCATTGTTTGAACATCTATCAGCCAAACTGCCAATTTCAAGATTACAACGAGACCTGACAGACTCTACGGTGTTGCGAAATATTGGAGTACCCATGGCACATACCATTATAGC
Organism: Cyclobacteriaceae bacterium; assembly: GCA_013140555.1. GTDB lineage: Bacteria > Bacteroidota > Bacteroidia > Cytophagales > Cyclobacteriaceae > ELB16-189. The sequence continues at coordinate 7,390 of JABFSO010000318.1, forward strand.
TTTCAAATCACTTGAAAAAGGAATTGGTAAGTTGGAGTTAAATCAATCTGCGATCGACAAAGATCTAGATGATAATTGGGCGGTCGTTGCTGAAGCGATACAAACCATCTTGCGAAAAGAAGGTTATCCAAATCCGTATGAAGCTTTGAAAGGTTTGACCAGAAAAAACGAAAAAATCACCCAACAAACTTTGACAGCTTTTATAGATACACTCTCAGTCAGTGAAAGTTTAAAAGTACAACTGAAAAAAATTACACCTTTTAATTATACCGGACTTTAATCTGCATCCGGTGTGTAGAGTAAGGTACCAGAAGCAAAATCATACAATGTCAATCTGCGCAGATTGAAGTAGGAAGTCCAATAAAAACGCAAGGCATCCAGATAACTGCGTCTGGCAGCATCCTTCTCGGTTAAGGCAATATTCAAATTCGTAATATCAATTTTTCCGATGAGGTATCGGTTTTGAGCTACGTTATATCGCTCACGCGCCACTTCATCCGATTTTTTCGTAATCTCAATTTGCAACCGCAGCAATTCAAACTGCCGAACTTGTGTAATGATTTCCTGCTCTGCATTGATCTCATCTTGTGCAATAGTATAATCATTCAGTTTCTTATTGGCTAATGCCGTTTGCATTGTAGCCTTATTACGGCCCCAATTCAAAATGGGCACACTGAAACCGACATTGATCTGTTGTTGTTCTTGCGGGCTTCGATAAAGATCACCGACCATGGCGCCCGAGTTGTTTAATCCATACGAGGCCGTCAAAGAAGCATTCTGCAAGCGACTTGCTTTCGCTCGAGCTACTTCGCTTTCCGCTTCAATCCGCCTTCGTTCAAAAGAGATATAAGCTGCTCTGTTCTTCTTTGCATATTGCAACGCATCATCCAACTTTACTTCAAACAGAGGAATCTCTTCGGGTAGCACGAGTTGAAATTCCTCATCGTCTTTCAAACCCAGATAGATTCGCAAGGAAAGGCTGGCATTCTGAATATTTATTTTTGCTTGTGCCACGTCCTGCTTCGATTTAAGTAACTGTAATTCTACCTGCAATAATTTATCTTGCGAAGTGGTGCCAATGTTATAGCGGCCTTGTTCGATTTTATAGATAGTATCGTTATTAGCCAAATTGAACTTAGCGATTTGCTCATCTATTTGTGCGCTAATCACCCGAAAGAAAAATTCAGAGGCATTTTGTGAGATGAACTCCAGTTGCTCAACATATTCGCGCTTCGATTCCTCAAATTTTAACGGCAATGTCTTTCTATCCCACTTGTAACTATTGTATGCGTAAAGAGGTTGATCCAATCGCACATTGAAAATATTACCACTCCACAATTCCGATTTCAAGGCATTATCGGTGAAAAAATTGAAGTTCGTGTTAGCTGATATTGTTCCGCCCGTCCAGCGCAGCGGTTGTTGCAAGCCGAGATTGGCAAACGAGTTCGTTTGATTGACGGGTATAAACAACTTTGTCCCATCCTGTTGTGTAATCTGTTGAACGTTCATGTTATACCTTGGCGCTTCTCCACTAATAGCGAGTTGTGGATTGTAACGTGCGCGGAAAGTGCGGTATTCCCAATACCGGGTTTCCTTAGTGGTCGCTACTCGCTTCGAAGCAGGTGATTGCGCCCGTGCGCGTTCAATCACCTCGTTAAGTGTAAATTTATTCTGCCCGAAAGTGGCAGCATTGATCAGGCAAAAAAACAAAAAGGTATATTTCTTACTCATATCGTAAAGATGAAATGGGGTCTTGTGCGGCAGCTCTGCGCGCAGGTGCAATGCCAAATATCAAACCTACGCTGGCAGCCACACCAAACGATAATACAATCGAAGCAAAAGTGATGATGGTGGGTATACCGGCAAAGGAAGAAACCAGATAAGCCAACAGCGCTCCTAAAATCACTCCTAGAATTCCTCCACTTACGCTGATCATGATCGCTTCGAACAAAAATTGTTGTACGACATCACTTTTCTGTGCCCCTATGGCCAACCGCAAACCAATTTCTTTGATGCGCTCCAAAACAGAGGCGAGCATGATATTCATAATGCCAATGCCCCCAACCAGTAAAGAAATTCCAGCAATCGCAAATAACACATAATTAAAAATGTCATTGGTGCGTTGCTGTTGTTTCAACAATAACTCCGGTATTTCTATTTCGTAATCGACCACATCAAAATGTCTTCGCTTCAGCATGCGGGAAATAATTTCTGCTGTTGCCTGGAGCTTTTCAGTTTTATCCACTTGCAAAACCAATCGATCGAGCTGATGATAGTTTTTCTTCTCTGCTTCATTCTCAGAGCTGGCGTTATTCTGGCCAGAGATAAATACAAACCCACGACTATTCTGAGCTGCCAATCGCAAAGCCTCTGCTGTAATTAAATCGCGGTTGCGATAGCGGACTAAAACACTTTGCAATGGAATGTACACATCCATATTAAAATCGCGAATACCTAATTTGCTGATACTGGCTTGTGAAACCACGCGCTCACTCATGACTCCAACAATCGTGAGCCAATGTGTTCCAACTTTCATGCTCTTACCAATTGGATTCTCCGTAGGAAAAAAACGGCTCTTGAGGGCTGAGCCGATGATACAGACAGGAGCACCAAACTTGAGTTGTTCATCGTTGAACACACTTCCTTCTGAAAGTTTGAAATCATAAATTGAAAAATAAGCGGGCTCAACTCCAACCAATTTGGCTGATCTTCGAAATCCATTACGTATCACATACGTATCTAAAATAATTTCTGGGCTTACTTGTGTTAAATCCGGTAAAATTTTCTTGATACTTTCTACATCACGTACCGTCAATCCGGGTGAGAATTTTTTCTGCTCCTTCTTACCTACTTTCTCGCTGATCTTCTCTTCCTTCTGCTCGATGATAGGTTTGATCACAATGTTATTGACGCCCACTAATTTGATCTGATTCAAAATCTCCTGTTGTGCACCATTACCGATAGCCAACATAGCAATTACAGCGGCCACTCCGAAAATGATACCCAATGCCGTTAGCAACGAACGAATTCGATTGGCAATCACGGCATCAATAGCAATGTAGAGATTAGCCAATACGCGGGCACTGAAAATCTTTTTCATGCAACGGGCAGTTTAACAGATTAAATGGAGGGCTTTGTTGCCTGCGTAGAATCTTTCGGAGCCTCTTTCGTTTCCTTCGCTTCCTTCTTTCTCCGCTTTCCATTTAGCTCAGGAAGTAATTTTGCTTCCTCATTTTCCATACCTGCCGGTACAGATAGGAATACTTTCATCAGGAGATAAACCCGAAGTAATGACAGCTTCATTTGAATTTGTTTCGGCCACGACTACTTCTTGCTTAGTAATCTTTATTCCATCTTTTTTGAATACATAGGTGATTGAATCGTTCTGTGTGTGTAAACTTTCTAATGGAATAAAAATCACATCGTTCAAAACCTGTGCAATAATCTTATTGCTAGTTGTCATCGATGGTCGGAGTGTAGCATCGGTGCCGTCTATTTCTACCAACACTTCGAATACCTTAGCATCTGAATTCGGGCGTTGCTCACCTACGTTAGCTACTTTCGTAACAACACCCTTCAACTTCTTATCCGGATCTGAATCCAAACCAATCAATACTTTTTGTCCTGGCTTCACTTTACGCACATCAACTTCATTTACAAATGTCTTCGATTGCATTTTGGTTAGATCCGGCAGCGTAGCGACTGTGGGCTCCCACATGCC
>JABFSO010000315.1 GCA_013140555.1 Cyclobacteriaceae bacterium
ATAAAACCGGATTCAAAAATGGAATGGCACTGGGGCTTGCGGTAATGGCTGCCGGAGCCTTTCTGTTTATTCCTGCCGCTATGCAACGTAGCTTCAATCTCTTCCTTACGGGATTGTTCATACAAGGAATGGGTTTGGCTTTATTACAAACCGCATCAAATCCATACATCTCTGTAATTGGTCCCATTGAAAGTGCTGCCCAGCGCATCAGCATCATGGGTATTTGCAATAAAGTGGCCGGTGCTCTTAGCCCAATTATTTTAGGAGCCATCGTTTTGGAAGGTGCCTCACAAATTGAAACCAAGTTGGCTGCCACGCAAGATGTAATGACTCGTACCGAATTATTACAAGAACTTTCGAGTCGGGTTATTCTTCCTTACGGGATTATGGGGTTGGTCCTAATTGCACTTTCTATCATGATCAAGCTTTCACCCCTACCTGAAATAGAACAAGTGGAAGAAACCAAGCAAAATGAATTTACCACCCGGACCAGCGTATATCAATTTCCTTACTTACTATTGGGAGTCATTTGTATCTTCCTCTATGTTGGTGTTGAAGTAATGGCAGGCGATGTGATTGGCACCTATGGAAAAGCGATTGGAATCAGTTTAGATGAAACGAAGCTATTCACATCGTATACACTTTGGTCGATGGTGGTGGGCTACGTTATTGGTATCTTCACCATACCCAAATACATTAAACAACAAAATGCATTGGCGTTGTCAGCCATCATTGGCGTTGCACTAAGTATTGGTGTATTCTTCACCAGCGGCTATACTTCGATTGTTTGTATCGCATTGTTAGGTTTTGCTAATGCATTGATGTGGCCAGCTATTTTTCCTTTAGCAATTGAAGGACTTGGTAAGTTTACCAAAATAGGTTCGGCATTGCTGATCATGGGCATTGCTGGTGGCGCCATTCTTCCTCAAGTTTACGCGAGGATTGCAAAAGACATGACTCCATCCAGTGCATTTTTCTGGATTGTAGCTCCATGTTATGTATACATTCTTTTTTTTGCTTTGAAAGGCCACGCCATCGGCAAACAAAAAAAGTTAATTTAGTTTTCAGATAAGTTCATCCAGCTTTGCGCGAATGAATGCCTCGCGCTCAGCCCACGTGCCTGAAACGATGTGGTACTTTATCTTGCGCTGGTTGAGTTCGGACTTAAACACTTCGAACATCTCTTTTCTGCGATCGCCTAAATCGCGGAGGCCATCGGCTATCCACGGCACATCTACTTCAAAAAGAAAATAGGCATCATACTGAATTCGTTTTTCTAATTCGTATAGAATAGCTGGCACTTCTTTCAGATAGTGCCGACAATACACTTGGGTGGTGATGAGGTCGGTATCGCAAAACAAAAATCGGTTGGCAGTTTGTGATTTTTCCAGAACTCGGTCGGTCTGTGCTTTACCTATCTGAATGATATCGTCCAGCGTAAAATCATTGGAGTTTACTATCTCACGCGCGACTTCCGGCACAAAATCTGAATGATATATTTCGGCCATTCGTTTGGCCATAGACGATTTGCCGGTACTTTCCGGGCCGTAGAAACAAACTTTCTTTAAAAAATAAGGGCGCACTATATCAGGTATGTATTTCCAATGAAGTAAAGGTCTATCGCGAATCTGTGTTGCTGAAATCTGAAATTGCGACCGCACTTTATCGAAAAGAATATTCGCAGCACCCAGATGATGTGAAAAGGGGGCACCATAGTCTTCTGAACTGATCACAACATCAATAGGTTGAAATCGCTTTTGTATAAACGTAGCCCAAATCTTTGTACGCTCTTCGAGTGGTAATGAGGTGTTATCAAAATCATCGAGTGATACTTCAACAGAAATAGCGGGATATGATTTTAATATCTCCTTCAGCCAGTTGAATCGAATGGTTTGCGGAATAGGGTCTTCATGGGTATAACTCATCGAAACAATCAACTGTTCGCAATGCGAAGCAGCAAACTGAATTAGGGCCAGATGCCCCTGATGAACAGGCATGAATTTTCCGATTACTAATCCGCGATGATACAATGGCATCTTTAAAGCTAAAGATTATTTACAATTTTCTTTAAGATCTTCGACTACTTAAGCTTTAAGGTCTCTATGCGAAGCGTATAGACCTTGAAGGGTTAGGTTGATTAAAAAAGTTACTAAGTTTTGATGCAGTTCAAGTTTGTTGAACTTTCCATTTAAAATATAAGCCTTAGTAAACCTTCAAGGTCTTTTCGCGCAATCAAAGAGACCTTGAAGGTTTAGATGATTGGAAGCTATTGACGGGTGAGAAATTTGTCAGGTTTCTCTAAACTCTTTCAGCCAATACCAAAAACCGAAGGCAGCGATAAAGCAAAAAACCACGTACTCTATTCCTACAAACAAAATTCCCTTCGAAAAATATAAACCACACGCAACGGCATCTACTAAAATCCAAACAAGCCAACATTCCAATTTTTTCTGAATCATCAGATACGTGGCCACAATACTCATGATCGTTACAAAAGAATCCGCATATGGAAAAGCGCTTGGCTGACTAAAGAGTACCGGAAACATTGAGTTAAGATTTTGAGCTAACTGACCAAAAAAAAATGTTCCTAACAGTCCAATTAATCCAAAAGCTATCCACCACACGAGAGTAAGTCGTGTGATCTTCAGCTGCTTCTTTACATCTTCCTCATCTTTCTGCGGATGCAACCATCGATACCAGCCTAAAAGATTTGTGATGAAAAAGAAAATCTGCAAAAACATATCTGGATATAGCTGCACTTGGTAGAACAAGAAGAAAAAAAGCACTACATTAACAATACCCAATGGCCAACTCCACACATTCGCTTTCGCGGAAAGAAATACGGCTACCGCTCCCGCTATTGTGCCAAAAAACTCGAGGTAGCTCATCGGGTAGCCGAGGACTGTGAAGAAGATAGCTTGATGATCAAAAAAACTCATTGACTATTTTATTGGGGCTACGTATTTTTAAAAGCCTAAAAATACAAAGAATGAGTGACCATTGGCTAACCTTCAACTCCATTTGCTTAATCTTGCAAGCGATTTGAGATACAAAGGAGCAATCGATAAATTGAGCAACACGATGAAGGATATTTTTATTTGCGAGGATCACGTTATCATCATTGATGGTCTCAAGCTGCTATTTCAACAATCTACAGACTATCGAATTATTGGGCATAGCTTGACGGGCAGCGGGGTAATAGAAAAGCTAGAAAAAGAAAACCCCGACATACTCATACTTGATTTAAATTTAAAAGATAGCGATGGGTTTGAATTAATTGAGGAAATTCGGAAAACGAATAAAAAATTAAAGATTGTTGTGCTCACCATGTACCCAGATGAGTTCTTAATTGAACGAGCTCGAAAACTAGGTGCCAATGCTTATCTACAAAAAAGTGTATCCAACGATGAACTCTTAGAAGCGCTCCAAAAAATAGAAAACTTGGAATTCTATTTATCCAAAGCTTTGATGGAGGAGAACGAACGAAGAAGGAAGTTTCGTGATCACTTTGCGTACAAAATGAAACTCACCAAGCGTGAGTTGGAGTTGATACCCCTCTTTGCAAGAGGGATTAGCTCAAACCAAATTGCAGAGCAACTATCGATCAGTACATTAACAATCGATACGCATCGTAAAAATATTTTCAGAAAGCTGGAGATCAACACCAGTATTGAGTTGGTAAACTTTGCTCATGAAAATAAACTGCTTTAAAATTAGTCTCCTCCTGCTGTGGGCATCTTTCGCACAAGCCCATTCTCTTGATTCGCTATTTTCAAATAGCATTGTAAATAAACAATCGCTTCTTGGGGATGCTGTTTACATGAAAACAGACGACCAAGTAACTATCGATTCGGTGGCATCATTGTTTCTAAAGCATCAGGCTTACACGCCACTCACCAAAATCAATTTAGGTTACTCGCCTCAAATCATCTGGGTAGGAGTACCCATTAATGGATTTACATCTGATCAAGACTTACTTCTTGAAATTGCAAACCCGCAAATCGATCGTATTCAAGCTTATTGTGTAACCAACAGCGGAATTCAATTGCTCGGAAATCCCACGGGGGATAACTTGCCCTTTCATTCAAGAAGCTACGCTTATCGGAATTTCGTGTGGCCAATTAAAGAATGCCAGTCACCTAATTTTTGGGTAATCGTTCGCTTAGAAAAAAAGAACTCATCCATGTTAATTCCTATTGCTCTATGGAATAGCAGTGCCTACCATGAACACGAATTCCGAGCTCAAATCTTTTTTGGCATTTGTTTTGGGATGATGCTGGTGGTGGCGCTTTACAGTTTGATCGGTGGTATATTCTACCGCTCATCGGTTTACCTTTTTTATTTTCTGTTCACCATTTCAGTCATACTTCTACTGGCAACTTCAGAAGGATTGAGCTTGCAATTCATCTATCCGCAAAGTACCGGGTTCAATAGCATTTTCAGAGTTATAATAATTAGTGTTGCCTCCGGATTATTGCTCTTATTTTCGCGCTCGTTTCTTAACATCGTTCGTTACTCCAAAACAATCGATCGAACTCTTCTAGTCATTCTCTGTATTTATAGCTTGCTATTGTCGTTGACACCTTTTCTTCGCGATTTCTATTTTACACATAGTTCGTTTTTTGTGCCTCTTATTATTTTAATGTCGATTGTCTCTAATTTGTTATGTGTGATTGTGGCGATCATCTCTTATCGGTATCAAAAACAAATAGCGCTCTTCTATCTGGTAGCTTACTCCTTCACCTGGATTACCGCTGTGGTGGTTTCTATGGAAGATTTCGGGTGGATTGAAAAAATGGAGTTCAATCCCTTATTCATGGGTGCGCTATTTGAAATTTTAATTTTCTCGTTTGGACTAAGCTATCGGGTGCGGTTGGTGATTGATGAACGTAATCAGTTGCGGATTAAAATGGCTGTTCAGCAAAAAGAGACTCTGAAAGCGTATGTAAACGGAATTGAAAAAGAGAGAAATAGAATTGCTGGTGAGTTGCATGATGACATCGGCAGTCGGCTTGCTAATTTGATTCGGATGATTCGTTTAAAAAATGAGCCGGGTTATTTGGAACAACAAGCAGAAACGATTGCTAATGATGTGAGAAAATTGTCACACGAATTGGCAATTCCCAGGCATGGCACAATAGGATTACCGCCTTTGATTTTACAATTGGTTGCCGATGCCAAGGCAGGTACTGAATGTGCTTTCCATTTTCAACATTACGACATACCCGAAAATTTACCTGATGAAATCGTGCAACAAACGTATCGGGTTGTTCAAGAGGCTGTTCATAACATTGCGAAGCATGCAGAAGCAAAAAGTGTAGATATTCAATTATTTTTCCGCGATCAAGAATTGACAGTTACAATTGAAGATGACGGAAAAGGTTTTGAATTAAACTCGGTGGCATCGGGCTTGGGCTTAACTCAAATGAAATCGCGCGTTGAGTCATTGCACGGGCGGTTCGAATTAAATACCGCGCCTACGCAGGGCACACAATTAATGATTACAATTCCTTTTCAAGTATCTTGAGCGAAATTTATAATGAAACATTATCCAACTTATTTACAATCGCTGGGGCTACTCCTGATTTTGCTATTATGCTCGATTATTAGTATGCTAATCGTCATACCCTTTTTCTCACATGAAAGCGCCATTGGGTTATCGCTGATTTATTCTTTGTCATTGTGTCTTGCTCTTGGATTTGGTTTATTTATTCGCAGACAGTATCAGTTTCCCGTCAAGCGATTTTCTGTCGTGCCAGTTCTAATTGCCAGTGTAAGTCTGGTTGGAATTCATTTATTATTAGACCCAGTGACCAGCCTCGTTCCTCCGTCTGAACTCTTCAATAAGATGCTTCTTGAAACCGTAAAGCAACCGGAACCTTACTTTTTCATGATTGTGATTGCTGCACCCGTTTTAGAAGAGCTCTTCTTTAGAGGTATTATTTTAGATGGCTTTCTTAAAAATTACAATCCTAAATACGCCATATTGGCGAGTGCGTTTTTGTTTGCCGTCATTCATGGAAATCTGCCGCAAGGCATTGGCGCCTTTCTATCTGGTATTTTGATAGGATGGGTTTATTGGAAAACAGGCTCTGTTGTTGCCGGCATAATCATCCATCTGATCAACAATTTAGTTTCTTTCGTCTCCATTATGCTTACTCCGGAAGCAGAATTATTTATGAGTATGCGTGATTCGATTGGAAATCCACTTAACTATTGGTTGCTTGTTGTTGGCTCGGGACTTATTGCCTTGACGGGAATTGGTGTACTGGCTAAATACTATTTTACGATGGCTGATGCTGTTGAAACCCTACAAGAAGAATCTATGCATCAACCAAAAGATTAAAATCTATTTTATTAATTATCAAACCAATTTGTATTGGGGTTGCTTGAAAAATTATCCTTTTTAACTTTGCCAAAATAAAATGACTTGCATGCGTTTTACATTCGCTAGTTTATTCTTATTGCTATTTACAGTTTCCTGGTCTCAGCCGAAAGGTGTTCTAAAGAAAATTCAAAAAGAGTTTGAAAGTGATTTAGAGTGGTATGTTGGGTCCGTTCAATTCAGAGACGATCAACAAATCAAAAATGGATCTATTCAATATAGCGAGAAACTCCAAACAATAAGATTCAATAATAATGAATCTATTGAGTTTCTTTCAGCGAATTCAGTTTTGAAGTTTGATTTTTATGATTCGCAAAATAAAAAAGAAAGATCATTTATCTCATTGGAGTATCCGGTTAATGAAGTTTTAATAAAAAGAGATGGATTTCGATCAGTATCAATGAACGAAATTCAAGATACCAGAACAGCGATAATCTTTTTCGAGCTGCTTCAGGAAACTAAATCTTTTGTCGTTCTGAGAAGAATTACTCCTTTGGAAGTACTTCAACCGAATTCACCGTACTCTACTACATTTATCCCGGGGGATCCAACTAGCAATAGCCCTATAAATAAAGATAGAACCGTTACTACCAAAAGAGACCCCGTGTTTGGCCAAGTAATCACGATCTATTTTCTCGATTCAGAGGGTAATGTAATCCCTTATTTACGAGGCACTCGTATCGAGAAAAGGAACTCTTCAAAAATGATTAATAACAATTCCCTTTTCGGTGAAAAGTACAATTCTGAAAGAGATATTGAGCTTGGTGAAAAATTTTTACGTGAGATAATGGGCGAGCGCTTTCCTGATGTAAAAGAATTCATCACTTCAAACAAATTAGACAGCGACAAAGTAGAAGACCTCATGAAAATCATCGAGTTTTATAAGACTCTAGAAGATTAGCGGATAATCATCACAACTTCACACACACATTTTTCGCTTCTGTAAAAAAGCGCATGGCCTCCCACCCACCTTCGCGACCTACACCACTTTGCTTCATGCCTCCGAAAGGTGTACGTAAATCACGGAGTAACCAGCAATTAATCCAGATGATTCCACTTTTCAACTGATGCGCTAGGCGATGTGCTCGTTTCAGATTGTTTGTCCAGACAGTAGCACTTAATCCATAAGCTGTAGAATTAGCAAAAGCAATCACTTCTTCCTCTGCATCAAACGGCATGATGGTAACAACGGGACCAAATATTTCTTCCTGATTGGTGCGACAGTTCTGCGGTAAACCGGTTATTACAGTAGGAGCTACAAAATAACCGGAGGCACACCGACCCTCTACTTTCACACGTTCTCCTCCACATGCAATAGTGCCGCCCTCTTGTTTCGCTAACTCAATATATGATAACACCTTCTGCATATGTCCTTCAGAAACCAATGCACCGAGTCGGGTTGTTTCATCTAAAGGATCGCCTACCGCTAGGTCTTTTGTGCGCTTAACAAAGTCACTGACAAATCTATCGTACAAACTGCGCTCTACTAATATTCGTGAGCCACACAAACAAATTTCTCCTTGATTCGAAAAAGAAGAGTTGATCGAAGTAGAGAGCGCCTCTTCCAAATCGCAATCAGCAAAAATGATATTTGGATTTTTACCGCCCAATTCCAGCGATAATTTTTTGAACATCGGTGCTGCCGTAGCTGCAATCGTTTTTCCGGTAACGGTACCACCTGTAAATGAAATAGCAGAGATCACTGGATGTTCAACAATCGCCTGACCTACTTTTTTTCCTAGTCCGTGGACAATGTTCAACACGCCCGCGGGCAAACCTGCCTCCATACATAATTTCGAAAATAAAAAAGCAGTCATCGGGGTAAGCTCAGAAGGTTTTGCTACAACTGTGCATCCGCTGGCCAATGCCGGTGCAATTTTCCAGGTGAATAAATAGAGCGGCAAATTCCAAGGTGAGATACAACCCGCCACACCAATCGGAGTGCGTGTGGTGTAATTAATCGCTTCGCCTTCCATTAAGTGCGACTCTGCCGCCATATGCATAGAAGCAGTAGCAAAGAATCGCATGTTGGCAGACGCACGTGGAATATCCACTGACTCCGCCAACTTCATCGGCTTGCCTTGATCTACACTTTCTGAGAACGCTAACAATTCTAAATCGCGATCAATCAGATCTGCAATTTTTAATAGAATAGACGCACGTTTAGCCAAAGGCATTTGCGACCAAGATTGAAAAGCACTTTGTGCTGCAACTGCAGCCGTTTCTACATCACGCTCATCTGAATCCGGCAGAAGGCTATACACTTTCCCTTCGGCAGGATTTATATTTTCTAAATAGCTTCCTGAAATTGGAGCTACTAATTGGCCATTGACGTAATTAGAAATCTGCTCCATTATATTTTTGTGATCTTAAATTCAACGCGTCTGTTCAAGCGTCTGTCTTCTTCCGAATCTCCTGTTGCCACAGGACGGGTTGCTCCATATCCTCTACCAGTGATTCGGTGTTTCCCAATCCCATGATTGACCAAATACTCTTGTACGGTCGCCACTCTTTCTTGTGATAACTTTAACAACACATCGGCTGTGCCGCGGCTATCGGTGTGGCCTTCCAGTTCAATAAAGATGGAAGGGTTTTCAGAAAGAATAGTAACAAGTCGATCGAGTTCAGGAAAAGATTCGGATTTAAGGACAGGCAAACCTGCTTCAAAAAAAACGTTATTGAGCTTAATGGTTTCACCTACTTCAATCGGAATCATCATGAGATCCTTCTGCACTTCTTTGTATTCGGCAGAAGCCGGCAATTCTAAATTTTCATGTACGGAATAAAAATCGCTGCGGCTAGCGCGCACACCATAGTTGATTCCATAGGGCAACACAATTTGATACATGCCGGTGCGCGGATCGGAACGAGCTTCGCCTACATCTCTTCGAGTTCTCAGATTTTCAAAATGAATGGAGGCAGCCAGCGGAGTGCCTGTTTTACTATTGAGCACACGGCCCTTTACCAGTGTAACTGCCGATGGCCTTGTATGCTGTTGCAACTTCATCCGAAAAATATCCGCTTTACCAAAACCTTGATCATAGCTTACAAAATAGGCGTAATCTCCAGAGGCAGGAATGGTGTAGTATGCATCAAAAAATGGGGTATTGATTTGCGGCCCGAGATTGATTGGCTTCGTCCATTCCGTCCAGCTATCGCCAATACGTGTGGACATAAAAATATCTTGATTGCCATAACCTGGCCTACCATCCGATGCAAAATAAAGTGTCATTCCATCTGCAGCTAAAAAAGGTGAGGTGTCTTCACCAATGGAATTGATCACCGACCCTAAGTTGATAGGGTCTGACCACTTCTTATCTCCTTCTTTCAAGCACACGTATAAGTCGCCTTCATTGCGATTGGGGTCATAAAAAATATTCGACTTGAGTTTTGCACTGAAAATTACTGCTTTGCCATCTGCGGAAAGCGATGCCACAAAATGATCTAACTCGTTCTTGAAAACCAGATGTAATTTTTCGGCCGGATCCCAACCGGATTCAGAGCGATGCTTAACCATCAACTGATTGGCTTCTTCAAACATGAGTGTATTGTTATCCGCACTTACGGCCAACAGATTATCGGCCAAGGGCGTGTTGACAGCCTTTCCCATATTCACTGCTCGCGACCATTTATTATTTTCCCACGAGCTCATCCATACATCTTCATCGTCTTTCATTCCACCTACATTTTCTACTACATTCTGGCGCGCCAAGTACAATATTTTTCCATCCATTGAAATTACAGGGCCTAGCTCATCATTAGGACTATTGACGGCTGCTCCCAGATTTTCCTTTTTAGTCAATAGTTGTTGCTTGGGCAGTTCAATCACTTGGTCTTGTGCAAAGAAAAAGTTATCTACTTCCAATCGCATTTTCGTAAAAGCAACCATACCAATACCCGTTCCCAACAAAGGCATCGGCTTATGTTCTTCTAGTTTCACATCATTCACATAGAAAGACATTTTGCCACTCTTCGATTCGATCCGAAGTTTGTTTGGATTGCCGATGGGACGAATGGCATCGTGTTGCTTCCACGTTTTTAGCTGTGATGGATCGCCACTATAAATGGCATACTCTCCTTCGGATGAGATGACAAATAAATTCAATAGATCGCTGCCTGAAGCCCAAATCAATCCATAGCCATTGTCCTGCTCACCATTCTGCTGAATGAATTCGGCAGAAAGCGTAAAATCTTTTTGGACATCTACAAAATAACTAATGGCTGATTGCGCCCCTTCATCGGTGGCATTAATCACATATTCGCCATTCGCAAAAAAAACAAATCTCACTCTCTTCCCATCCAAACTTGTTGAAGGCAAAATCATCTTGAATGATTGGTTTCTGAGCCCATGAAAAGTACCCGACCATCATCATGCAAATAGTAAAAAGTAAACGCATAGGGATTAATAATTTAGGGACATTACTACTAAGTTAACAAAATTCGTTTAGTACATTTTCAAAAAACGAAAATGTGCTATTTATCTGTTTGTGTGGGGTTAGGAAACCGATACAGATCTACAACTTTCTGTTGTATCAATTATTTCGCTAATATAATATACTCAACTCTCCGATTTAGTTTTCGATGCTGTTCGGTGTCATTAATATG
>JABFSO010000033.1 GCA_013140555.1 Cyclobacteriaceae bacterium
GCATTTAGGATAGGCGTATTACGAACGATGAGCTCTTCTGACAGAAACGCATTCAGATTGAATTGCAGAAAAAAGACTACGGTTAAAAAGCCAATGCCGCCCCAAGCCCATGCGGCTCGCTCGCTAATGAGAATCAATGCTATTACTGGAATGAGTGTAATCCAGGATAATACAAATGAGTCGATTCCTCCGGAGAAAGTGGATAGAACGAAAATGATAAGCCAGCAAAAGAAGACAAACACATGCACACTTAATCGCAATGAAATAGCACGATACTTAAATGAAACTAGTAGAGCACCAAAAACGATGACAGAAAAAATCATCATGAATCGAGCAACCAGAAAGAGAGTAAAATACGTGTCAATAATATAGCCAAGTGCAAAGAGGATGGAGATAATACAGAATTTGATGAGCAACAACGCGTTTCGCTCTTTTCGCTCGCTGGGAAAAGCTTGTTGGGGTAAAAAGAAACTAATCAGTGAATCAAACATTGTAAGGCAAAATTAATGAAAGCCATTGAGTCCACTCTTGCCATTCATCACTTCCAAGGGATCATTATAGAAAATCAGGCCGGATCAACATCAAAAACCAATTTTACATTTCGGTATACTTTCTCGGATGTCAGTTGTTGTGCTAGTTTAGATAGTATTGCTTTAATCTCAGCCAGCTTTCCTTGATCGCGTCCAATTTTAAGTAGCATGGTCATAAGATATTCATTGCGGATTTTTCCAATCATTGGTTCGCCAGGGCCCACTAAGCGAATCATGGGAATGGACTTTTCAATTTGTTGGGAAAGTATTGCCGCAGCTTGATTAACAATTTTTTTATCAATGTGTTTCAATGAAACTTCAATCAATCGCGTGAAGGGTGGGTAGCCATGTTCTTGCCGATCTTTCAATTGCTCTTCTATAAATCCTTTCACCTCATGTTGGCGCACAAAAGTGAACAGCCGATGGGTAGGGCTTGATGTTTGAATAACTACTTTGCCTTTCTTCGCTCTTCGGCCCGAGCGGCCACTCACCTGCATGATCAACTGAAAGGCTCGTTCGTAGGAACGGAAATCCGGAAAGTGCATCATCCGATCCGCATCAAAGACACCGACTAAATTTACTTTATCGAAGTCCAACCCTTTCGTAACCATTTGTGTGCCCACAAGAATATCGGTATCGCCACTTTCAAATCCTTGAATAATATTTTCATATCCTGATTTGGTGCGCGTGGTATCCAGATCCATGCGCTGGGTTTGAGCTTCTGCAAAATGAAGTTTTAATTCTTCTTCAAGTTTTTCGGTGCCGTAGCCAAGCGTTTGAATGCGTGTAGATGAACAAGAAGGACACTTGGCGGGCATGTCTTCCTTATATCCACAATAGTGACAAATCATCGCATGGCGATATTGATGATACGTAAGACTCACTGCGCAATTAATACACTTAGGCACCCAGCCGCAATCCTGGCATTCAATCATGGGCGAATAGCCCCTGCGATTTTGAAAGAGAATAACTTGTTCCTTATTACTTAATGATTGTTGAATTTCTTTTAGCAAAAGCGAAGAAAATTCTCCCTTCATCGTTTTGCGTTTTTTCTCTTGACTGAGATCGGCAAAAACAATATCAGGCAGTTGGGCATCTCCAAACCGCTCCTTCAACTCAATATAGCCGTAGCGATTGGTGTGGGCATGGTAATATGATTCTAATGAAGGTGTAGCACTCCCCAAAATCACTTTAGCGCCATGAATGTGCCCCATCATCATGGCGGTATCACGCGCATGGTAGCGAGGCGCTGGCTCATGTTGTTTGTACGATGGATCGTGCTCCTCATCGATAATGATTAATCCTAAGTTGTCGAACGGTAGAAATACCGAGGAGCGCACACCTACAATGAATCGCAGCTTATTGGTCAGTACGCCATTCCAGACTTCCACGCGCTCGTTGTCCGAAAACTTAGAGTGATAGATACCCATCTCACTTCCGAAAAGTTTTTTCAACCGAAAAACGATTTGAGTAGTAAGCGCGATTTCAGGAAGTAAATACAACACTTGATTGCCGCCATCAAGCGCACGCTTAATCAAGTCGATGTAGATTTCGGTTTTACCACTGCCCGTCACTCCGTGCAGCAATGCAGCACTTTTCGTTTCTAGTTCCGATAAGATCAGATTGCGTGCCTGCTCTTGCTGTTCGCTAAGAAGAATGGAATGAACGGTTGTGGGTTGGTCAAAACCAAAGCGTGGAACTACCACATCATACTCCTCCAGTATTTTGTTTTTGATGAGTGTATTAAGTGACGAGGCAGATAACTCATCGCCCAACAATTTGTTTTTCGGAAAACCGGACGCATTTAATTCCGGATGTGAGAAGACGGGAACTTCCTGCAAGTACTTAAGTACAATGGATTCTTGTTTTGCACTCTGAGAAAGCTTTTCGAACAACGCTTCCAGATTCTTTTTGGACACGAAGTTTTCGTTAAGCCGGATTCTCTTTTCAGTTTTTGGCTTATATTTTTCTTTTACTTGTTCGAATAGGATAACAGCCGACTTGCTTTGCAGTGAGCGTAAAATCGAATAAATGTTTTTGGCATTCAATAAGCTTGCTACTTCGGTATAGGTGAGCGTATCCGTTTTCAACCGATCTAAAAGTATTTTTTCTTTCTCAGAGAAATCAAACGTAGTACTTTCAAAATCAAAACGTGGATCGATTTGCACCATCGATTCACTGGAAAGTTTTAATCCGGCTGGCAGGGCCGCGATCATCACTTCGCCTAACGTGCACATGTAGTAATCTGCCATCCATTGGTACAATTTGAATTGCGCTCCATAGATTACTTCCATGTCATCGATCAACTCTAAAATCATTTTTGCCTCATACTCCTTGGGTGGTTGCTGATGCAGGCTATGAACAATTCCGGTTACTATTTTTTTCTTTCCGAATGGAACAATGACACGCTGACCCGCACGAATACGATCAGTCATCACCTGGGGAACGCGATACGTAAATAATTGAGGAATTGGCACCGGAATAATCAACTCGGCAAAGAGCGTAGATGAATCAAAATCTAATTCCGGATGCATAGCCAAATAGAGATAATTACAAAGTTAGGATTTATCTAGCAAGAAATGGTTTACTTTTTCAAGCCATACTTGACAGTCGCTAAGTTTCTCGATCTCACTCGAAGTGATTGAGGGATTACAAAGAATAGAAAACGAATCAGGCAGTCCTGTTAGTAAATCGAGATGGCGCTTACCCGTTGGGTTGGCTGCTGTAGGATAGGTGGCAGGTTGTAATTGTTGCGGGTAGTTGGTTGCCAAATAGCGCATCACCCAATATGCTAATGCTACGGGGCGAAACAAGGTTGCATCGGTTACAGTAAAATACAACCCGTGACAAAATACTTTTTCATACCGGCTCCACATTGGCTGAAAAAAATGTGGCACCGCCTTGATCCCCGAAAAATTTTGACGATTGAATTCTTCGTGAAAAGAAATCGCATCGATCCATGGAGCGCCAACTACACGAAAGGGATATGATGTGCCTCTGCCATGACTTACGTTGATTCCTTCCAATAAACCGCTGAACGGATAAATCAGAATAGTTTGATAATCGCTCATAGCCGGAGAAGGCGGCACAAAATTATTAATCGAGTTGGATTGGTGTGAAACAACTTCAAGTTCCACATCCATGTTGCGTTCGTAGATAAACCAGCGCATCAACTCACCAGAAGAAAATGGAAACGTGATGGGCATACGCCATCGGCCGATAAAAGAAGCACATGCACTCTCATCCAGCAACGGTCCTTCACATTGTGTGATTAATCGTTGGGAGAGATTGGGTCGGTCGAGTAGAATAACTTTTTTATTGGCACGACCTGCTGCTTCCATCATGTAACTAATCGACCACAAATAGGTATAAAACCGACACCCAATGGAAGGCAGATCAATCAATACATAATCAATGTCTGCTAAATCGTTTTCTTGCGGAATCATTGTGGAGCCGTACAAACTGATTACCGGCAATCCAGTGATGGGATCGGTTTGGTTGGATTGTGCTTTTCCATCTTCATCTTGCGAATGAATGCCATGCTCAGGTGAAAACAATTTGATCAGGTTCATCCCACTTCTTTTTAATTCAAGCGCAACCGGTAAACCAGAACTCGTCAATGTTGCGTGGTTGGTGAGCAACGCTGCCCGCGATTTTTTGATTGCATTGGACGATTGAATGAAGCGATCCACACCTAGCATATCTTCTATTTTTGTGGTAGCACAATTTGTGGAATGGCATCTGCCACGCGCGATACCGGTAATTGACAAGTTTTGTTAAAACAAACAAAAATGGATTCGCGATGCTCTTCTAATTTGTCGGATATTAAAGGCAACTGGCTAGTGCCGTTGGCGCCCATGAATACAGCAAACGGCAAATACGATTGATCAAATTCTTTTTGCCAACTTAAACTATGCTCTCCGGTAATCACGACTTCCGCCATACCTTGAGTCATTTCTGTAGCCAACAGCGCCCAATGACACATGTAGATGGGTTCGGATTGTGTTAATGCAATCATTCGTTGCATCATTTCACTTGCCATGCTCTTCCAGATCTCATGATCCCAAAAAATGCCCAGATGGAATAGGTTCCGCGCCATCACGGAATTGGAAGACGGAATCACATTATCAAAGACTTCCTTCTTGCGTGCAATCAGTGACTCTGCCTCGTGGCTGTTGAAGTAAAAGAAACCTTCTGTTTCATCGTAAAATAAACGAATCGTTTCCTCGCACCATTTCTTAGCTTCAATTAAGTAATACTCTTTTTGCGTGACTTGATACAGAGAAGTATATGCCTGAATCAAAAAAGCGTGATCGTCAATAAATGCGGTCGTAGTTGAATGCGTTCCTTTAAAAGAACGATGCAACTTGCCATCAACAATCAGGTGTTGTTCAATAAATCGGATCGCACGCTCCGCTAATTCTAAGTAGTGATCTTCACCCAAGCTACGAAATGCATCCACTAGACCTTGTATGGTCATGGCGTTCCATCCCGTAAGGATTTTATCATCTAAGCCCGGCTTGATTTTTTTATTTCGAAGAGATAATAATTTTTCGTTCAATCGTAAGAGGGCAGGAGTAGGTTCCGTATCGCTTTCGCGGATGAGAATGTTTTTGCCATGCTCCCAGTTTCCTTCGGGAGTTACGTGATAGAAATCGGTGAGTAGTTGAATTTCTTCAGCATTCAATTCTTTTAATTCATCGAATTGCCACGTGTAAAACTTTCCTTCTTCGCCTTCGCTGTCCGCATCTAAAGCCGAATAGAAACCGCCTTGGGGTGAAGTCATCTCACGCTCTAGCCATGCCACCGTTTCGCGGATGATACGTGCATAAGTCGGCTCCTTAGTTAGACGATACGCTTCGGCATAGAGGCTTAGCAATTGGCCATTGTCGTACAACATTTTTTCAAAGTGCGGAGCAAACCATTGGCCGTCTACCGAGTAGCGCGCAAAGCCACCACCGATCTGATCATAGATTCCTCCTGCCGCAATCTTCTTCAAGGTAAGATGCAGCATCTCCAGCGTTTTTGGATTCTTACTTATTTGATAGTAGCGAAGCAAAAACAGCCAGATGGATGGCATGATAAACTTAGGCGCTTTGTCTAGTCCGCCTTCTGTAAAATCAAATCGCGATTCAATGACTTGATGCATCGCATCGAGTGCGCTTCTATTTAACCCATTCGCAGGTGGCACATTTTTGAAGCGTTGTAAATCAGAAATAGCCAGGTGTTTACTAAGGTCGTTAGCCGACTCATTAATTTCATTTCGCTTTTCGCGAAAAGCTTTGTTGACCTGAACAAGAAGTTGTGCCCAGTTTTTGGGAGGAAAATACGTGCCACCCAAAAAAGGTTTTTGGTCGGGTGTTAGAAATACATTCAACGGCCACCCACCATTTTGCCCCATCGCTTGCACGGCTTCCATATAAACCTGATCGATGTCGGGGCGCTCTTCGCGATCGAGTTTGATACACACAAAATACTCGTTCATCAATTGCGCGATATCTTCATTCTCAAAGCTCTCGTGCGCCATCACGTGGCACCAGTGGCACGAAGAATAGCCGATGCTCAGCAAGATAGGTTTGTCTTCTTGCCGTGCTTTGGTCAACGCTTCATTACTCCACTCAAACCAATCTACCGGATTGTTTGCATGTTGTAACAGGTATGGAGAGGTTGCGCGAGCAAGTCGGTTCGAGGCGTGCGAAGGAGTCATGCAGTAAAAATAGAAATCAGGATGTGATCAGAAAAAATATAAATCAAACTATCAAACCGATTTTTAGCGATGTCTATAAATAAAAAATGCCACGCTTTTGGCGTGGCATGTAAAGTCTCTATTTCAAACCGATTAATAATCTCTGTTGAAATCGCCTCTGCGGAAGCCACCGCCTCCGCCACCGCGGTTGCCGCGACCACCACCGCTACCTTCTTCGCGTGGGCGAGCCTCGTTTACAACCAGGTTTTTTCCTAGGAAGTCAGCACCGTTCAATTGATCGATAGCACTCTTACCGGCTGCATCATCAGCCATTTCTACAAAACCAAAGCCACGGCTGCGCTGCGTTACTTTGTCCATGATGATCTTCGCAGAGCTTACTTCACCGTACTCGGAGAATAACTGCTTCAATTGTTCCTCGGTTGCTTTCCAGGGAATGTTGGCTACATAAATGTTCATTTGTGTTTTAAAAATTAAGTGATAAAATGTTCTTGCTAATTCATTAAAACCGTACCGACAATAAACTCACGAGGTGGGGATACTTTCAGATGGGATTTACTTTCATTAACTCTCAAATATAGTTATTAATTCTTCGTAAATGCAAATCGCTGAATTTGAAGGTGTTTAGGCGATATTTAGCGGTTTTTTAGCCTGTTCTAGCCGTAAATGGGATTTTCTTTCATAAACTTCTTTAAGCCACCCATGGCCGTAGCCCGCACTTTGTTTTGTAAGAAAGAGGTCCATCCCAACAGCAATCCCGATGTGCCCAACGCCATTTGTGTCCACTTCCAAAAGTCAAAATGATCGGTGTGCCGGAAGATCAATCCGTCTTTAAATTCAAACGATGCATCAATTTTATTTAACACACGCTTGCCCGTGCGCGAGAAAGTATAAGCAGCTTCCCAGTGACAACTGCCCTTATTGTCATTCGCTTGCACTTGATTAAATGTAAGTGAAAAATCACGTGCGTTGGTTGCCAGCATGTGCCACATTGCTTTGGCTTCCTTGCCTTTCAAATGGGTGAATGCTGGATCGCTGAACTCTACTTCATCATGGTAACATGTTTGCATGGTTTGCCAATCTTTTTGTTGAAAGGCGGTGTAGAATTTTTCAATCAGTTGTGGATGTGTATTCATAAATTTTCCTTTGATGGAGATGATTGCCCGCTAGCAAATTTGATGTGCGAAACCTTTATATTTGATTACCTTAGAAAACAGATTAATCAATGTCGCCAAGTTAAGCCCTATTTTACACCTCACCTCGTTCCTCTCCACAAGAGAGGAGGCTTGCAGAGCTTAACTTGGAACATTGACAGATTAACAATAAACTGATTTAAAGATAATCAATCCATATGAAGATAAGCCATATTTTCTTTGCCACCGTGTGCTGCTTACAAGCCAACGCGCAATCGTTCAACAACCTGCCTGTCAACACACAAAAGCCACCACTGCACGGCAGGCATTGGATGGCCATCACGGGTAAACCTTTGGCGGCCACTGCAGGTGCCATGATTTTTAATAAGGGCGGAAACGCAGTCGATGCTTCATGTGCCATGTTAGCTGCTACGTGCACCATGTGGGATGTGCTGAGTTGGGGCGGAGAAACGCAAGCGCTCATTTACAATCCCAAAACAAAAAAAGTAATTGCGATCAACGCGTTGGGTGTAGCGCCCACCGGTGCAACGGCCGACTTCTTTAAAAACAAAGGCATGAAGTATCCGCCTGAGTTTGGTCCGCTGGCTGCTGTTACACCCGGCACAGCCGGAGGGTTGATGACGATGTTGGCCGAATACGGCACGATGAGTTTGAAAGAAGTGCTTGCGCCCGCCATGCAATTGGCAGAAGGTTATCCTATCGAAGCGCAAACTGCTTTTTCGATTGAACGCGGCAAAGAAGAAATCAAGAAGTGGCCTTATTCTAAGAAAGTATTCCTAACACACTTGGGTGAGAAACGCGAAGCCCCCGATGCAGGAGAAATTTTTGTGCAAAAAGATTTGCTCGCCACGTTGCAGAAGTTGGTAGATGCTGAGCAACAAGCGTTAAAGAAAGGGAAAGATCGCAAGGCAGCAATCTACGCAGCGTATGATCGTTTTTATAAAGGCGATATCGCAAAAGAGATTGTGCGTGGTAGTCAGGAGCAAGGTGGTTTGTTTACCGAAGCTGACCTCGCCAACTGGAAAGTGAAAATTGAAGAGCCCACTGTGACGAACTATCGGGGGATAGATGTGTATAAACTTCAACCTTGGACGCAGGGCCCTGCGATGTTGCAAACACTCAACATCCTCGAAAATTTTGATCTGAAGAGCATGGGCTACAACTCTACCAAATACATTCACACCGTGTATCAGGCCATGAATCTCGCTTTCGCGGATCGCGATTTCTATTATGGCGATCCAGCTTTTGCACCCGAAGAGCCGATCAAAGGATTGCTCTCGAAAGAATATGCGCGTGAGCGATTCAAGTTGATTAATCCGGAATTGAATGATCCAAAAATTGCACCAGGCGATCCCTATCCCTTTGAAGGAAAACAAAATCCGTATCTCGATATTTTGCAAAAGTGGGGCACAAGCCGCGCGGATAATTTTAAGCCGGTAAATCCACTGGATGAAAAATACCTTGAGTCGTTTACAGCAGGAACCACTTCCGTAGAGGCTGCCGACAAAGAAGGCTGGGTGGTTTCGATCACGCCCAGTGGCGGTTGGGTGCCGGCCTGCATTGCGGGCAACACGGGCGTTGGCATGAGCCAGCGCATGCAGTCTTTTGTGTTAGATCCGAAAGAGAATCCATTCAACGTGGTGGAGCCGGGCAAACGTCCGCGTGTAACGCTTACACCCACATTAGCATTAAAAGATGGAAAACCCTTTTTGTCGTTTGCCAAACAAGCGGGCGATGAGCAAGATCAGTTGCTGATTCAATTCTTTTTGAATGTGGTGGAGTTTGGTATGACCGTGCAAGAAGCATGCGAAGCTCCGAGCTTTAAAACATTGCAGATGTATTCAAGCTTTGGCGATCATGAAAAAGTGCCGGGTGGTTTGACACTCAACAGTGCTATGCCCGCTTGGGTGCGCAAAGATTTATCTCGAATGGGTTACAAGCTTACGTACCAAGACCGAACCAGCGGCCCGATTAACGCGATCTATTTTGATTGGCAACACGGCACCTTCTGGGGCGGCAGTAGCAATCATGGTGAGGATTATGGAATTGGGTGGTAGGAATTAGCGTAGCAGTTGAGTGCGGGTAGTTGCACCATCTCCATCAAATCCAGCCCAATTCTTTCACCGTCATTTCGCTTTCTACGGTGCCGGTATGCAGCGTGCCTTTGGGCTCGAACAACAGATTGAACACGATTTCTCCATTGGTATGCGGTCGATGTTCTACGCCTTTAGGCACAATCAGTATTTCGCCTTCCTTCACCTCTACGGTTCGGCCATCGCGGAAGTCCATGAGCAAAGTGCCCTTGAACACCATAAATAATTCATCTTCGTTTTCGTGGCTGTGCCATACAAAGTCGTCTTTTAGTTTGCACAGTTTCACATATTGCCCGTTCAGTTCGCCAATGATATGAGGCGTCCACTGTTTTTCAAACAAAGAGAACTTTTGCAGGATGTTGATGGAGTTGATTTCTGGCATGGTGTGGGAAACTTTTAAATTAAACATTTAGCTAAGTGCGAAATTACCTCCGCCAAACAAACGGAATAAAAATAGTAATGCAAACTCTATTGCATTTTTGGTGCATGTGCTATCGGCCGATAGTTTTTAGATGAGAGTTCTTTAATCTGTCTGCAATATACTTTTTCAATTGCTCCAAAGTCATCGCCTGTGTTTCATCACTTATTTTATCGCGAATCTCTCTCATCATATCCACCGCGTCAAATGCCTTTGCTTTCATTTTAGTATTCATAGTTTTAGAAAGAAACATTAAAACTCAAAACCAACCCTCGTAAAGTTACTGGCTCCACTCGATAATTTATATCTTTTTGCGTGTTCGCTTTTTTGTCTTCGGATAAGTATAAAAGACTAAGACTTCTTTGTCAATAAGTGCTTGATCATAGTACTGATAATGTTCCGAGTCCTTGTCCACTGAATTTGGCTTCACAGTCTTGAAGCGATCTTTTTTTATAATGTCCCAGTTTTGTTCCTTTATTAATTCACGTGCAACCTTGTCTGCTTTGTATATACTCGCTCTTTCAATCCAGCAACCAATCATTCCGCCAGCAATTGATTTGTCCGGATGATCTTTGTTGGGCCTACCATGATAGATTAGATAGAACATCTTCATTTGTCAAAATCTATTGTTGATTACAAATCTCACCAATCCTTCCCAAACCTGAAAAGAATAGTGCGTTTTCATGGCAGGCTTTAAGCCTACAAAGTCTAGCAAGTACGCATACCAATTCCCTAAAATTACACACCCAAGCCTTTTCGCATCTTTTTCGGCAACTTTCGCCCTGCATTGCTGTTGCCACCGGAAACATCGTGCAAAACCTCCCCGCAACCTTGCGGCAGCCTTTTGCAAACTTGTATTGAGGCCCTGCAACTAGCAGCGAGCCCTTGTCAGCTGACAATTACCTTAGCGAAGTTGCAGCAACCAAATGTCACCTGACATAGGCATCCTGCTGTTTGAATTGCCCTTATGTCAACAAGCAATGCCTCGCTGCGAGTTGCATTGCCCTTGTGCAAGCTGACAATTGCGCCCTGCAAAGTG
>JABFSO010000242.1 GCA_013140555.1 Cyclobacteriaceae bacterium
GTATTATTCGATATACAGGCCTTCAAGATGGTGTTCGAATAGTAACGATGGTTTTCCTAAATGCGGTTTTATCTTCTGTTGCCAATCTTATTTATTACTACAACTTTAAGAATAACCTCATACCATACTCGGTTATCATAATCGGTTTCTTGTCTTCCTCTTTACTGTTATTTAACTATCGGTTACTGGTTAAATATTTCTTCTCTTACTATAAGAATCTGGTGTTTAAGAGATCACGCGTAATGATTTATGGTGCTGGACAAACTGGAATTATCACACGACATGTAATTGACTCATCGCCAAGAACACAGACCATCGGTTTTTTCGAAAACGACAAAAATAAAGTAGGTAAAGTACTAGATGGTATAAAAATTTATAAGGCATCCCATGAAGAAATGGAGCGACTTTTTCGTGAAATAGGTGTGGATGAAATTGTAATTACAGTCCGAGACATTTCTTTGGAAGATAAAAATGAGTTGGTGGATCTATGTATTAAGAATCAAATCAAAATCAGAACGATTCCACCGGTTGATAAATGGGTGAAAGGAGAGTTGAGCCTAAATCAGATCAAAGAAATCAATATTGAAGATTTGTTAGGCAGAGAGGCCATTAACCTTGATAAGCAAAGTGTGAAAGCTGATTTGCGTGGAAGGAAAGTACTAATTACTGGAGCAGCAGGCTCAATAGGAAGTGAATTGGTTCGACAGGTCATTCAATATGAGCCGATGTCCTTGATTTTGGTAGATCAAGCCGAATCAGATTTGTATGCCATTGAACGAGAAATTAAGGAACTGAATTACAATGTAAAAGTAACGTTGTATTTGGCTGATATTACGAATAAAGAAAGGATCAGTTCCATCTTTCGGTTTCACCAACCGAATATCGTATATCATGCGGCCGCATATAAACATGTGCCTATGATGGAGAGTAATCCGGCAGAAGCAATTTTATGTAATATTTTAGGCACTAAATTGCTGGCAGATCTATCGGTAGCACATCAAGTTTCGAAATTTGTAATGGTATCAACCGATAAAGCGGTGAATCCAACGAATGTAATGGGCTGCTCAAAACGGATCGCAGAAATTTATGTGCAGTCATACAGCAACTTTCTAGCGGATAAGCCAAATTCTACAGCATTTGTAACAACTCGTTTCGGCAACGTTCTTGGGTCAAATGGTTCGGTGATTCCCATGTTTAAAAAACAAATTCAAAACGGTGGGCCCATTACCGTCACTCACCCAGATGTAACTCGTTACTTTATGACTATCCCGGAAGCTTGCCAGCTAGTGTTGGAGGCAGGCACAATGGGTAAAGGAGGTGAGATTTTTATTTTTGATATGGGTAGGGCTATTCGCATAGCCGATCTTGCCAAGAAAATGGTTCATCTTTCCGGTTTAGAGCCAGGACGGGATATCGAAATCATTTATACTGGGCTACGGGAAGGAGAGAAGCTTTATGAAGAGCTGCTTAATAAAAACGAGAACACTATTTCTACTCACCATTCCAAGATCATGATAGCCAAGGTGAAGGAATACACCTATGATGACGTTAACAAATACATCGAGCTATTCAATGATTTGGTCTACGATAATAATGAGCTTAAAATGGTCGCGTTAATGAAGGAACTAGTTCCGGAATATATAAGCAGTTATTCTCGATACGAGATTTTGGATAAGAACTAAAAGAGCTAACCTGAATCCGGAATCAGATATTACCTCTTTAACCTGCCATTCTTATTATAACGTACAAAAGCTTTTCTTTTCTTAGTAGCAATCAGTCCGTTTCCTCTTCTATTGATTTGCCAAGGTAAATAATATTCAACCTTTACATTGAAAAGCATATAAGCATCATCATTGGTTGGATTACCTCTAATTCCTCCTGGCTTTGCCGGATATCCTATTTCTTGTCCGCGGTCAGAAAGAAAAGGAATAACTGCAGGGTAAACAGTACTAACGTCATCCAAGTAATCGGTGAAAGACTTTCTCCAGCCACCTTCAAACGAAACGTTAAATAGGGGACTAACTTTCAATCGAAAACCCAAACCATATGGTACAATTGGCTGAACTAAGCTATACGAAACCCCTTCAGTTTGAAGAGGTTGAAGAGCAACCCATTCTCCATTGTGCTTTGTTTTGGGATTCATGTAAAGAAAAGCAAAACCACCAAATGCATACACGTTGAACGCAGGTCTTCTATAAAATCGATTGCCGTTTGAATAGAGGTTGATGATACCAACAGCACTCAACTCCAGATTACTCGAAGAAAAGGATAAGTTACGCCTGATTCTTCCTTTTTCATCAGCATCTTTGTCGTCACCAGAAATCGTAAACCAATTTAGTTCAGTTCGAAGCGCTATTCGTTTGGTAATGTAATACTGCAATCCCACATTGATGGAAGGATCAGTACTTATCAGTTTCTTAGGATTGGTTAGATCACCAAAATAGGTAGAAGATCCCAAGCCAGCGGTTAAAATAATGGAGCGCTCTCTTCTTAAGGCATAAAAACTTTGTGCACTAGCCGAAGTGAAGGCCATTACGAAAATGACAACTAATATGTAGAATCTAGTCATTGCTTGGGTAATGCAATTTATTCATTTTTAAGTAAATAGGAAACCTTGGACTAGGCCAAAACTTCCTTAATCTTCTGTGCCGCTTCTTTCAAAAGGATAGCTGAAAACACCTTTAAGCCCGATTCCTTAATGATTTTGGCACCTTCTTCCGCATTGGTTCCCTGTAATCGAACAATAATAGGTACTGGAATATTGCCAACTTTTTTGTAAGCTTCTACTACGCCTGAAGCTACTCGGTCGCAACGCACGATACCTCCGAAAATATTGATCAAAATAGCCTTTACATTTGGGTCTTTCAAAATAATGCGGAAACCAGCCTCTACGGTCTCTGCATTCGCGCCACCACCCACATCCAAGAAGTTCGCAGGCTCACCACCGGAAATCTTGATGATATCCATCGTAGCCATCGCCAAACCGGCTCCATTTACCATACAGCCCACATTTCCATCTAATTTCACATAGTTCAAGCCTGATTTACCTGCCTCAACTTCCAAAGGATCTTCTTCTGAAATGTCTCTTAGTTCTTCCAAGTCTTTGTGTCTGAAAAGGGCGTTGTCATCCAAGTTCACTTTACCATCTACAGCTAAAATTTTGCTATCAGATGTTTTTAGTACCGGATTGATCTCAAACATGGAAGCATCCAAACCTATATAAGCTGCATAGAGTGAATTCACGAACTTCACCATTTCTTTAAAGGCATTTCCTTCTAAACCTAAGGAAAAAGCTATTTTACGTGCCTGAAATGGCTGTAATCCGATAGATGGATCGATCCATTCTTTCACAATTTTCTCCGGATGCTTCTCTGCCACTTCTTCGATATTCATACCTCCTTCGGTAGAAGCCATGATTACGGGCTTGCTTGTAGAGCGATCTAAAAGGATGCTCATGTAGTATTCTTTCGGTTCGCTAGCTCCCGGATAGTAAACATCTTCGGCAATCAAAACTTTATTTACTTTCTTTCCGGCAGGACCTGTTTGGATGGTTACAAGCGTTCCGCCAAGAATAGCTTTCGACTTTTCAAATACTTCGTCAATGCTTTTTGCAAGCACAACTCCCTTAGAACCAGTCTCTTTCACAGTTCCTTTACCACGACCACCGGCATGAATTTGTGATTTTACCACAAACCATTTTGATCCTGTTTCTGTCTGAATTTCTTTAGCAGCTGCTACGGCTTTATCTGGGGTATCAGCAACGATGCCTCGTTGAACCGCAACTCCAAACTTTTTTAAGATATCTTTGGCTTGGTATTCGTGAATATTCATGCTTATGGATTTTGGAAGCAAGCTACTTTTTTTAAACCTTTAATTCAAGAATAAAGACAACTCATGTTAAAAGGAATTGGTTTGCAAAAATCGTACGGTGCGCTGCGCGTTTTAAAAGGAGTAGATATCGAGATAAACAAGGGGGAGGTGGTTTCCATAGTGGGGGCCTCTGGTGCCGGAAAAAGCACACTGCTTCATATTTTAGGAACGCTTGATATTCCCGATGCCGGAACACTGGAAATAAATGGCAAGAATGTATTTGTGCAATCACAGCAGGCGCTGGCTGCATTTAGGAATAAGAATATCGGATTTGTTTTTCAATTTCATAACCTGTTGCCCGAGTTTTCAGCACTCGAAAATGTGATGATACCAGGGTTTATAGCAAGGTCGGATGAGCAGCTCTTAAAAAAGAGAGCGTTGGATTTGCTGGAAGTATTAGGAATAGAAGATCGGGCTAAACACAAACCATCAGAATTATCAGGGGGAGAGCAACAGCGGGTAGCTGTAGCCAGATCTTTAATCAATTCACCATTATTGGTATTTGCCGATGAGCCATCCGGCAATTTGGATTCTGCCAATGCGGCCGAACTACATCAGCTTTTCTTTCGATTGCGCGATCAATTCAATCAAACATTCGTGATCGTTACCCACAATCAGGAATTTGCCGCCACTACTGATCGCAAATTAGAGATCAAGGATGGCACGATGGCTTTTTAAATTCTGCGTTTGGTATACTTTGACTGAGATTTCAAACCGTGCTTGGTGTGGTTGTTCGTTTGGCCGTATGAATGACAGTGATACGTTTCGAATGAGCAAGAGGTTAAGATGGCTGCCAGCACTACAAACAGGAATATTTTTTTCATGACTTTTTTCTCTTTTTGTTGATACAAAGGTAAAGTCAGCAGTTGGACGGATTATTTCGATGTTTTAGCGAAAGGAATCCGCGTAAGCGAAATATGGATTAGGAAGAATATCAATGAATTTAACGAAATAATTGGGTTATAGCTTTCAAATCTTACACCATTCCTTACATCAAACGCTAACTTAAAGATTTACTTTAAGTATCAACGATGCAAAAGTTCGGTTTCGGTTTCTTCGATTAGTGCTAAACCCTTTTCATTAATGGATGTAATGCGAATTTTTTTGAGTTCGTTGATCAGGATCGGATCATATTGAGCCGCTACACGAATGTAGTTTTCGGTAAACCCGTGCATCATTCCGTCCTCAATATCATTTTCAAATAACACGGAGAATTCGTTGCCAATGTGTTGCTCGTAAAAGGCTCTTCTTTTTTTATCGGAAAGAATATGAAGCATCTTCGAGCGTTCGCCTCGTTCTTTTGAATGAACCGGATTCGGCATTTCGGCCGCTAAGGTGTTTTCTCTTTCTGAATAGGTGAAAACGTGTAGATACGATATGTCCAGCTTATTTAGAAACTCATACGTCTCTAAAAAATCTTCTTTTGTTTCATCCGGAAAGCCAACAATCACATCCACACCGATACAAGCATGTGGCATTACGGACTTGATTTTCTCCACACGGCTTACATACAACTCGCGCTGGTAGCGCCTGCGCATCAGTTTCAGGATTTTGTTTGATCCTGATTGCAAGGGAACATGAAAATGTGGAACAAAGCGTTTTGATTGAGCGACAAAATCAATGATCTCGTCAGTCAGAAGGTTTGGCTCGATGGAGGAGATACGAAAACGCTCGATACCTTCCACCTGATCTAGTTCTTTAATCAGATCGATGAAGCGATTGACCCGTATGCCATCTTGCAATCCATAGTCCCCTGTGTTTACGCCCGTCAGCACAATCTCTTTCACTTCGGTGGCGGCAATTTCGTGAGCCGTTTTCAAGATATTCTCGATACTATCACTGCGACTGGCACCTCGCGCCAACGGAATGGTGCAGAAGGAACACGAGTAATCACAGCCGTCTTGCACTTTTAGAAAGGTGCGAGTGCGGTCGTGAATCGAGTAGGAGGTATTGAAGTTTTTTACAGCACCAATTTCAGAGGCATAAACGACCGGTGCTTCCGGACGAATAAAACCGTCCAGCAATTCAACTAATCTAAATTTTTCAGCAGCTCCCAATACAGCATCCACCCCGGGTATTTCAGAAATTTCCTTTGGCTTTAATTGCGCGTAGCAGCCTATAATTGCTACATAGGCGTTGGGT
The DNA here is from genome assembly GCA_013140555.1 of Cyclobacteriaceae bacterium. Classification (GTDB taxonomy): domain Bacteria; phylum Bacteroidota; class Bacteroidia; order Cytophagales; family Cyclobacteriaceae; genus ELB16-189. The sequence goes on from JABFSO010000242.1 coordinate 6,013, forward strand.
GAAATGGCTCGTGCCTCGCGCACAACTTTATGGCACTTTTTATCCGCGTTTTCAGTAACCGAGCACGTGTTGATGATGAAGATGTCGGGTTGATCGGTAAAGTCCACCTTCTTATAGCCTTTCTCTTCAAACTTCCGTGAAATGGTGGAGGTTTCGGAGTAGTTGAGTTTGCACCCGAGCGTATAAAAGGCTACTTTCTTCATGAGGGGCACAAAGGTAAGTAGATTCCTGAGTTTGCGAAAGTGCCGCTAGTGCGTTTGAAGCAATCTGCGGTGGTAATTGATTTGCCCCAAATGGTACCCAAGATGCGCACTGAGATGAATCAGAAAATAACCGGTGGTCATTGGATCTTTGAAAACCTCTACAGGATAAATTGTTTCTAATACAGTCGGATTTAAGTTTTCCAGTGCTGCAGCGACTGCCTTTCTCGTTTTTGCAATTTCGTTGAGCAACTGTTCTTTCGATAATCCTTTCGTGCTGAACTCGGCATCGCGATTGCGCACATACCCACTATTTCCCAGAACTGCACCTATGTAGTATTGCAAGTTTCCACACAGGTGAAGACAAAGATTGCCTGCCGGATTTTTAATGTCACCGGCTATTTTCCATAAGTCGGCATCTGTAGCATAGAATGAAATCTCTTTTTCAAGTACAGCCAAATCTCGATCGAGCAGCTTTTGAACAGTTTGTATCAGTAAGCTCATGATTGCAAAATATCTTTTTCGATGTCTTTGATTTTCTGATCTAAGATCAACGCTACGCGATCGTAGTCTGCAGCACTTGCTAGTGTTGTATTTACGCTGACATAGAATTTTATTTTTGGTTCCGTACCACTGGGACGAACAGAAATTTTATTTCCTGATTCGGTATAGAATTGAAGAACATCCGAGGAAGGCTGATGAATCACTGTTTTTTCTCCTGTGAGTAAATTGGTTTCTTCGCTGGTTTTATAATCGAGTTTCCGAACTACCTTTTCACCTGCAATTATCTTTGGCGGAGACTCGCGGAAGGTTTTCATCATGTCTTTGATTTGTTGTTCACCTTCTGCGCCTTTTCTTACGAGGTTGATCAATCCTTCTTTGTAGAAACCAAACTCCACATACATTTGCAACAGCCATTGATAGAGAGTTTGACCTTCGTCTTTTGCGGCAGCAGCCATAGCGGCAAAGAATGCACAGGCGGATACCGCATCTTTATCGCGCACGAAATCTCCAACCATATAGCCATAACTTTCTTCACCGGCTGCAATGAATTCTTTCTTGCCATCCCAGGTGCGCATCAACTCAGCAATGTATTTGAAACCGGTAAGGGTATTATAACATTCGATGCCCAATTTGTTCGCCATTGTGTCAACCAACTCAGTTGTAACAATGGTTTTGGCAATGTAGCCGGACTTGTCTTTTCTGTTTTTTAGAATGAACCACATCATCAAGCTGAATGCCTGGTTGCCGTTCAGTAGAAAAAATTCGCCTGCTGCATTTTTAATTCCAATGCCTACGCGATCGGTATCCGGATCGGTGGCCATCACCAACTCCGCTTGGATCGCTTTTGCTTTTTGAAGCGCCATCTCCATAGCCGATTTCTCTTCCGGGTTTGGAGATTGCACCGTTGGGAAGTTACCATCGGGTATTCGTTGCTCTTCCACAACCTGCACATTTTCAAAACCTAAACGTTTGAGGCATTCGGGCACCATGGTTATGCCGGCACCGTGAATGCTGGAGTACACCAGTGGAATATCTTTTTCTCGATGGATACTTTCTTGCTTGGGTATAAGTTTAAGAACTTGTTCGTAGTAGGCATTCTCCACATCACTGCCTATTGTAATTATCTTAGAAGGATTCGCATTGAATTTGATTTGCGCATAATCGGTAATGGCGTTTACTTCCTTAATCACGTTTTTATCGTGGGGCGGAACGAGTTGTGCGCCATCCGTCCAATACGCTTTGTAACCATTGTACTCGCGTGGATTATGACTAGCCGTAATCACCACACCGGATTGACATTTCAAATAGCGTATGGCGAACGACAGGAGCGGAGTAGGACGCAATTCAGGGAAAAGATAGACAGTGATGTTATTGGCGGAAAATACATTGGCTACTGTTTGCGCCAGTTGTTTGCTGTTGTTCCGGCTATCGTAAGCAATAGCGACTTTCACTTCCGTAGAAGGGAAAGATTGATTGAGATAGTTGGCAAGCCCTTGCGTAGCGGCTCCGATTGTATATTGGTTGATGCAATTGGCTCCCACGCCCATGATGCCGCGTAAGCCGCCTGTGCCAAACTCTAACTCTTTATAAAAACTGTCGATTAGATTTTTGGGGTTGCTATCAGCTAGTAGTTTCTTGACTTCTTCTTTGGTGGAGGAATCGATGGTGCTGCTCTGCAGCCACTTTTCTGCTTTGCTTTTTGAAATGCTAAGTAAATCCATGAATTGTTTTTTCTTTATTTATAATCTTCTCGTACCGGATAGAATACATCCAGTATTTTACAATCGGTGATGGCGCGGCCGGAGTGTTTGGCATGTGATGAAATCGGCAATACGTTTCCAGGTTTGAGGTGATTGGGTGCGCCTTCTAATGTAATCTCGAATTCGCCTTCCAACATGTTTACGACCTGTTCGTGCATGTGTGAATGTTCCGGCAACTGGCTTCCCTTTTTGATCTCCCAATACGCGAAGGTCATATTATCTGTGTGAACAAACTTGCCAGAGAAGCCCGGAAATAATTCGCGAGCAGGAATGTTGGTAAGATCGTGCTTCATTTTGTAGTTAATAATTTAGAATTTGGCCGATGAGCAATGCTACAAATTACCTCGTAATTCCTGCTCGCGCTCAATGGATTCAAACAAGGCTTTGAAGTTTCCTTTGCCAAACGACTTAGCACCGTTACGCTCTATGATTTCGAAGAAGAGTGTAGGGCGATCTTGCAATGGCTTGGAGAATATTTGCAGCAAATAGCCTTCCTCATCGCGGTCGATGAGGATATTCAGTTTTTTCAATTCTTGATAGTCTTCGTTGATGGCGCCTACGCGTGTCACCACTTCATCGTAGTAGACATCGGGCACGCGAAGGAATTCTACCCCGCGTTTGCGGAGTTCTCCCACGGTATGAATAATATCATCAGTCGCGATGGCGATGTGTTGTACACCGGCACCCTTGTAGAAATCCAAATACTCTTCAATTTGTGATTTTTTCTTTCCGGAGGCGGGTTCGTTGATTGGAAACTTGATATACCCATTTCCATTCGAAACCACTTTTGACATGAGTGCGCTGTATTCGGTTGAGATGTCTTTATCATCGAAGGTGATGAGGAGCTTAAAGCCCATCACATCTTCATAGAATTTCACCCACTTATTCATTTGACCTAGTTCCACATTGCCCACACAGTGGTCTACATGCAGTAAGCCAATCGGTGTCGATTGGAAGGTGCTTTTCATTGGCTGATAGCCCGGTAGAAATGCACCTTTGTAGTTCTTTCTTTCCACGAAAGTGTGAATGGTATCGCCATAGGTTTTGATCGAAGCAAGCACGACTTCGCCATGTGCATCCTGATATCGCTTTGGCTCGCTGTGAATTTCAGCTCCACGCAAAATGGTTTCCTGAAAAGAGCGTGTTGCATCATCGACCCAAAGTGCCAACACTTTTACACCATCTCCATGCTTTTGCACATGTTGATTAATCTCCGAATCTGGGATGAGTGAAGTGGTGACTACAAAACGGATTTTGTTTTGCTGCAAAACATACGATGCTCTGTCGCGCACACCGGTTTCTGGGCCCGCGTAAGCTACTAACTCAAAACCAAAGCAATGTTGATAGTAAAGCGAAGCTTGTTTGGCGTTGCCCACATAGAACTCGATGTGGTCGGTGCCATTGATAGGAAGAAAATCGTCCGTCATAGCAAATTGGATTTAAGCAAATTTAGTCAATCTGCTTGTTTTTATTTCGACTTTGACCAATCTTGGCAAAAATTTGAAACATGGATTTAAAAGAGTTGGATAAGGCAATCCAAGATATTGCCAAAAGACGCAATGAATTAAAGAAACTCGATTATAATAACCCCAAATACGATGATTTGGAGGAAGAACTCCATGATTTAGAAGATGCCTTGCACGTGACATACGGTGATTACCTCGAAGAAGTGCTGCAAGAAGTACACGACAAGTATTGCCCAGATACCGATATCCTTTTCCCGATTGCTTATTTGGCTAAGACATATTCCGTTCAAGGAACTGATTATTCAGTTGCCGCTTCGGAGGGTGTGTATGTAGAAGTAGACTCACTTCCAGGCAAGGAGACTAAGTTGGTGATTGTTCCCAGCCCGCTTCGCATTGTGCTGAATGTAGGCAAAGAGAAGCAGCAAGTGGTTTGGACTTCTAAGTAAAATTAGAAATCGTCTGAACTCTTAATGGCTTAAAACTTAATGGATATTTCGAGATGTCCACCAAGACCTTCAGTTATTATTCTTTGTAAGGTTGAGAATCGAACATCTTTTAGATCCTTCTCTAATTTCGAAATGTAAGATTTATTGGTCCCAGAAAGTTCCGCCACTTGCTCTTGTGTTAAACCCTTTTCCTGACGGGCTTGCTGAATCAAGATTCCCAGTTTAAACACTTCATATTCAGATTCAAACTTGTCACGTTTTTTGGTTCCTCTCTTACCAACTTCCTTATCGATAAATTCACTTAGACTTGTTAAGTTTTTTTTCTTCATAATACTCGTGTTTAATTTTTTCAGCCCTTTCTAGTTCTTTTTCTGGTGTCTTCTGAGTTTTCTTCTGAAAGCCATGCCCGACTACGACCAATTTATTCTCATCAAAAAAGCAAAACACTCGAAATATGTCACTGCCAGATTGTATAC
>JABFSO010000049.1 GCA_013140555.1 Cyclobacteriaceae bacterium
TCGATGATCAAACTTCGAGCATCGGAGGCGATAGCATTGCTGAATTTTGTTTTTACGAAATTGACCACATCAACTTTCAAAGCATTAGCGGATGAAGAACCCATAACCAACTCATTAATAAAGTTGTAGCGCTCGGCCAAATAGTTTGTGGAAATCCAACTGCGGTGATAAATCGGATATTGGTGATACGCTTCATAGCCCGCCACGTCAAACGGATCGTAGAATTGCATGCCCATTAATCCAAGCCCACGAATCACGCCAAATGTTTGTTCATAAAATTCAGCCGGTTGAGTTGCGTTATCGGCAAGCTGCACATCGAAAAATCGAAATGTACCAACTACCAGATCCAATGGCGACTTAATGATTCCTCCGAAGTTATCATCATTCACACCGGGTGCGGCATCGTAAAAGTGTTGACTTTGAAAAAGTTCTTCTAAAACCGGTTGTAGTTTAAATCCATTCGCGGTAAACGTAGCCGCCATTTCTTGGATGATTGAATCATCCAGTGTTTGATCAATCGAATGATACACATAGAACCGATAAATTCTTCGGCAAATGTTTCGGGCTGTTTCAGGTTGTGCGTAAATCTGTTCGATCAGTTGACTGATTTCATCCAGCGCGCTTGCTTCGGTGGCGTTAACTCCATTCAGCAGGAGCGGATCCGGCTGAATCGTTTTGTTTCCAAACCGATCGCTAAATATTTTTACACTATTATCATGGGCAGTTGCATTGGTTTTGCTTCCTTTTACTTTGCCGCGAGGCAATAGCGTGTCCGGATCGATGTTGATAAAATTGCCGAGCGCATCTTTTTCAAACGCAAAGTCCAAATCCCAACCGGAAAGAACGCGTGCTGCGGCTTGAATATCGGCTTCTTTGTAAACAACATAATCGCCAGGCTCGGTACTGGGTAACGTAAATCCTTCCAAACCCCGACCAATGGTATACAATTCATGCAGCTCACGCGCATAATTTTCTTGTGGATTGCCGCCTTTCACATTCAAGTAGCCATCCAATACTTTGAGCATCGCGTTGTCGACACTCACTTTTTTTGCCAGCTCTTTAAAGTTGAAAGTGGGACCTGCATTTTTGTCGAATGCAAAAAGGCGGAACAATTGATTTTGAAAATAAATCGCCCGACTATCATCTACTTTTGAAATAATGGTAGTGAGAACGGTGTGAATGAAAAACACAATCTTCTCGCGCGTAGCGTATGCTACGGATTGGTTGGCAGGAATTCCCTGACTCAGCATTTGGGCGATGAACCAACCCTTAAAATTATCTTGAAGTTCTAAGTTGCCACTGTTTACTTCTTCCACCACACCCGAAAGGAACCATTCCTTACCTGTCTTTACATCGATCGGCAAAACCGGATCAGGTAGCGGTTGTTGAAAAAGTTGTGCTACCGCTTGAGCTGCTGTAAGGTTTGCGAAACTTTCTATTAATTCTTTCGTGGGACCAAACGAAGACCGGTGCAATAAGTGCGCGGCTCGCTTCGGTCCAAGAGTTCCTGATAATGGGGATAAAGGCATGTTCTTTATTTTTGCTCAAGTTAATCCGACAAAAACAGACAATAATTCACTTTAGCTGATAAAGAGTCATTTTAGCCGATCATTGTTCATATTTTTCTTTAATCAAGAATTACTTCAATTTTGTTTAACATTAAACTAACATGAAATGGCTAGTGAGAAACGATGCACTCAACAGCGTGATAATTTCGGTCATTCCCATGTTACAACTAAGAAAACAATTATTAACACATGAAGATTATCGAATGTCCACGCGATGCCATGCAAGGCTTAACCGAGTTTATCCCGACTGAGAAGAAGATTGAGTACATCAATCAACTTTTGAAAGTCGGGTTTGATACGATCGACTTCGGAAGCTTTGTGTCCGCGAAAGCGATTCCACAACTGAAAGACACCGCTGAAGTATTAGCGAGTTTGAATGTAAGCAACACATCCAGCAAGTTGTTGGCTATCGTTGCCAACACACGCGGTGCCGAAGAGGCTAGCAAACATTCTTCCATTCATTATTTGGGATTTCCTCTTTCAATTTCAGAAACCTTTCAACAACGCAACACCAACAAATCGATTGCGGAGGCATTGAATACCGTTCGCGAGATTCAATCCATCTGTGCAGGCACTAATCAAGCTTTAGTAACTTACATTAGCATGGGCTTTGGAAATCCATACAACGATCCATACGATGCATCTGTCGTAGAGCACTTTGTTGACATGCTTGCGAGTCTTCAAGTAAAAGTCATTTCGCTGGCTGATACGATCGGTGTTTCTCAACCAACTCAGATTCAGTATTTGTTTAGCACACTTGCTAAACGTTTTCCGGAAATTGAATTCGGTGCGCACTTGCATTCCAATCCCGCTACAGCGGTACAAAAAATTGAAGCAGCTTATCTGGCCGGTTGCAGACGTTTTGATGGAGCGATCAAGGGATTTGGTGGTTGCCCTATGGCGGAAGATGAGTTGGTAGGAAATTTGGCTACGGAAACGATTCTTTCCTATTTAGATCAACAGTCGGCAGCGCCTGCATTAGATCGCGAAGCTTTACAAAAAGCAATGATCATGGCAGATTCAGTTTTTCCACATGATTGAGATTTTTATTTGCTTAGTGCGAACATCTTGCCGGGCAATAATTTGATTACTCCTTTGAATTCTAATTGCAAGAGGAGGGAAGCTAATTTTCCGGGCGCCAACGCTGTGCTGATGGTTAAGTCATCGATCATAGCCGGTGTATCTTTAAGTTGTAAAACCTGAATCACCAATTGTTCCTCCGGATCAAATTGCTCTAAATCAAGCGCATATTTTTTCTTTTTTTGAAGCTCCTGATTTTCTACTGACCAGTTCATGATGTATTCTAAATCTTTCACGCTCGTGTAGAGATGCGCTTTGTTGGTTTTAATCAGCTTATTGCATCCTTCTGAATAGGTTTCGCCCAAACTTCCGGGAATGGCAAAGACATCTTTGTTGTACGAGTTCGCAATCTCAGCTGTAATCAACGCACCCCCTTTTTCAGCAGCCTCTACTACAATCAACGCATCACAAAGTCCGGCTATAATGCGATTGCGTGCAGGAAAATGG
>JABFSO010000317.1 GCA_013140555.1 Cyclobacteriaceae bacterium
GATTATGCCCATGTAAACTCCGTAGCGCTCTTTTGGAATTTTAGACACGACCAGCAAATAGGGAATTCCCATCATACTAGCCCATCCAATACCGAATCCAGTGATTGCTGGAAAAAGTAAAAACTTATTTTCAATAAACGGAAACACTAATAGGCCCAATCCCGCCAAAACAAGACATGAAAAATGAACAAGTTTGGGTGAAGACTTACGAACGAACCATACCAAAGCAAATGCAGTTAAAAATGTAACCACATTGTACCACGCATTCACCAGCCCTGCCCAACTGACAGCCTCTTCATATAATTTCGGATTTTCTGCAGGTGATGTTTGCCAAACAGATAGAGCGATACTCTTAGATGAATTTTGCCAATAGCAAAAAAGTGCATACCACTGAAACAAATAAACCAATGCGAGTTGCCACATCACTTTCGGCATGTTCACAATAGCGTCAGGTATTTCTTTGAACGGAGACATTAAACTGAAAGGCTCTTTTTCCATTTTCTCGAGCTCTTCTTTTGTTGGTGGAATTTCAGGCGTTGTGCGCATACTCCACCAAATCGTTCCGATCGAACAAACGGAACCTAAAAAGAAAGACGCAAATACCCAGTTTGGAATGGCGCCTGTCTTTCCGACAATAATCATTGGAAAAATAAAGAGTGATGCATTTGCCAGTGTTTGCCCCAGCCCAGTGAAAAAGCTCTGTGTTTGAAAACCCATTGGCCGTTGTTCGTCATTTAATTTATCGGCAATAAATGCGCGATAAGGTTCCATCGCGGTGTTATTACCAGCATCGAGTATCCAGAGAAGCCCGGCTGCCATCCAAAGTGCACTGCTGAAGGGAAAAAAGAAAAGACAAATACTGCAAAGCAAAGCGCCTATAAAAAAATAGGGCTTACGTCTTCCAAAGCGCGGATGCCAGGTTTTATCACTCAGTGCTCCAATGATAGGCTGTATTAATAGTCCCGTTACAGGGCCTGCTAAATTCAAGAGAGGAATCTCATCCGGGCTTGCACCTAAAAAATCGTAAATCGGATTAACGGCACTTTGTTGTAAGCCAAAACTATATTGTATGCCAAAGAACCCCACATTCATATTAATGATTTGTGAGAATGTAAGGCGCGGTTTCGATAGACTCATCTCTTTCAATTAACTATTCTAAAGTTGCTGAAAGGAAACGGAAGATGCAAGCAATCTTTTGTCAATGGCTACTTTACTTTCTTATCAAAATCATCGCCTGTAGTGGCGGAACAATTGCATTTTTAGAAATTGATTTCTTACCAGAGAGTAAATCTGAATAAGAAGAAGAATCGGGCAATGAAAGCGCTTGTGGCTTCGTATCTGCGTTCAACACAATTATGATTTGCTGATTCTCATCAAATCGCTTGTATACCAATAACTTTCCCTCCGCTTTAATAAATTCAATTTTACCTATAGTGAGAACTGTGTTACTTTTCCGAATCGCGATAAGCTTTTTATAAAAGTTGTAATGGGCTTGATTAAAGGCTACGGGATCAAGTTCACTCGGGCCGGACTGAAAATTATTTCTTGTCTCTGGTTGAAACTTCAACTCTTTCCACATCACCGGTTTCCGAGGGAACGGATCATCGGCTCCCCACATTCCCATTTCTTCTCCATTCCAGATATGCGGTGCTCCAATAGATGTAAACGTGTGTACCAAATACAATCGCAATCGCTGATAGGTTTCCTCATCCGGTTTACCTGTTTTGTAAGCTGGATCATCAGAAGGTGACGCTTTGAATTTATACGGATTGGGATTATAGAAATCGGTTAGCAGTCGTGGTGTATCATGACTGGTAGCCACATTCATCATCGCATATCGATTCGATTCGCGCAAGCGCCCCCATTGAAATTGTAATGAATCTCTAAACACTTGTGCATCGGTGGATAAATTATTTTTAGCAAAAAAGTATCGAGCGGGGCGATAGGCTTGATAAAACATGACTGCATCAAAAACATCTCCCTGTGTGTACGGTGCCGGATTCATCAACTTATCGGGCCATCCCTCCCACCATATCTCTCCCACCAAATAAGCATTGGGGTGAATGGATCTCACTTCCTTTCGGAAATCGCGCCAAAAGCCCAAGTCAATCTGATCGGCCACATCCAATCGATAGCCATCGATACCTTTCGTTACATCCCCATCCGGTGCCAACCATCTCTTTGTGACAGCAAAAACATGTGCCTTCGCTTCATCCTGAATGTTTCCTTCATAAGGATGACCGGATAGTTTCGGGGTGGTGATATTAACTTTCTTTAATTCCGGCAACGACTTTACACCAATCCATCCATCGTAGGCAAATTCATTTTCCGGTGTAGCCGGATTGTCAAACGATTTGATATCATACCAATCTTTGTATGGCGATGCTTGCTGATTTTTTAAAATATCCAACCACGCCCAAAACGTAGTGCCAGTGTGATTCCATGAATAGTCCATGATGATTTTCATCTTCCGCTTATGCACTTCCGCAACCAACTTCAAAAAAAGTTGATCGGCTTTCGTCCATTTCCATGTAGATGGGTCTGCAGGGTTTTCGCTGGCAATGATCTTATTGTCACCAACCGGATCAGGACCAAAGTTCACATCTACATGATGATAATAACGTGCATCATACTTATGCAGAGACGGAGCATCGTTAATGGGGTTAATAAATAATGCTGTAACGCCAAGCTGTTGAAGATAATCGAGTTTATTTATCACGCCTTGTAAGTCGCCACCATACCTGCGATACTGGAGCATTTCGCTGAATGACTTACCCGGAATTTTAGCCCAAGCTTCTTGTTCAAACCAATTGTTCGTCCATGGTGTAACTTTCCAACCTGCGGGTGCATGCACATTCATCGGAGGAATATCTATGTTGGCGGCCGTTGGATCATTGGAAGGATCGCCATTATGAAAACGTTCTACAAAAATCTGATACCAAATCACTTCTTTCGCCCATGCAGGAGGCTCTGTAAATTGACTAGTCTGCGCAAGTTCTTCCATGCACATCACACATAAAACAATTATGGGCAAGAGGTTTTTTATTTTCATTTAATTATTTCTTTAATAAAAACAGAAAGGGAATATCGAGTCG
>JABFSO010000478.1 GCA_013140555.1 Cyclobacteriaceae bacterium
AACTACGGGAATCAATCCCCATCACGACCTGTCGAGGTTTGAATTTCACTTTTTTGCAGACAGGAAATAGTACTGAGTATTTCTACATCTGCTTAACTTCCACGCTGGAGCGGAGTACAACAACTACATTTCAGTTATCCGCAGTGTCCGAAGCGAGACACTGCGGGGAATTAACAACACCTCCCGTCTCGCAATACAAAACCCCCAATGACTAATGACCATTGAACCCCCAAGCCCCAAGCCCTAAGTCCCAATGCCCAATAACTAATGACCATTGACTACACCAACACTTCTCGCAACTCAAAACCCCCAAGCCCTAAGTCCCAAGTCCTAATACCAATGCCTATTGACTAATGACCATTGACTAACCCCCAAGTCCCAATTCCTAATGTCTATTTCCCTTTCTTCGCTTCTTCTTTTTTCTTCTTGCGAAAGAATCCTCTAAGCAAAAAGTTGTGTTGCAAGGCTTCCATGTTGTCATCCAGCTTGATGGAGGCAGACTTTGCGTGCGTGAGCGTGCTCTTCAATTGATGTGCAAAAGCAGAGTCGGTGAGAAGCAAACCCACCGCATTTTCGCTGTTGTTCATTTTCGCCACCATCGCTTGCAAGTCATCCGACATCTTTCGTGAGTTCACACTCAGCTTCGAAATATTTTGAAGCGTTTTTTCAACTGTTTTTACATAAGATGTATCCGTCATCAGTTTAGGTATTAACCCATTGCCCTTATTTATTTTTGTCAGCAGCGTGTGAGCATCTGCAGTTAGCAGTGCTGTATTTTCAGTAGCCACTTTTAAAGAGGCAATAGTTTGCCGCAAGTCTTTTGAAAGAGGCCCATCATGCAGCAGTTCACCAACAATTCCTTCGCCTTTGTTGAGCCGGGCAGAAATCAGTTTAAGATCATCGGTAATCGATCGTGTGTTGGTGCCTACTTCTTTTGCAATGTTGAATAACTCTTGCGTATCGGTAGGAGAGACGGCATTGATCGTGTCATTCTCGTGAATGATATCACGCACAGTACCGGGACGGATCACTACAATTTTATTACCTACCAGCCCATCTGAGCCCACATACGCATTCGCGTTTTTTTTGATAAACTGATTCTGCTTATCCTTCAGCGACAGGTTGACGATTACCTGTCCTTCCGCAACGATCTGAACTTTTTTTACCGTTCCTATTTTTACACCCGACAGCCACACATTGTCACCTTCTTTCAGACCTTCTACATTTTTAAATACAGCCGATACGGTAAATGTTTTGTTAAAAAGATTTCCTTCTCGCCCCAGATAAAATAGAGCGATCAGAAACAGGAGTATTCCGATCAAAGTAAAGGCACCTAGCTTGATATCTTGTTGGCGCGTGTTGTTTTCCATAGCGTGTTAATAATTAAAAAAGTGTTTAAGATCTTCATCGTTGCGGTCACGCAGTTCGTCAAAGGTGCCCTGCAGTTTACTTTCACCACGAATGAGTGCCACCATGCGGTCAGACACCTGGTGGGCACAACTGATATCGTGTGTGATAATGATCGATGCCGTGTGGTAGGTATCGCGTACCTGCAAAATGAGTTCGTTGATTTCAGAAGCAGTGACCGGATCTAACCCAGATGTAGGTTCGTCATAGAGCATGATTTTGGGTTTCAATATCAGCGTGCGTGCAATGCCGATTCGTTTTTTCATTCCTCCGGAGAGTTCATCGGGGCTCATGTCTATCGTATTTTCGAGGCCCACGTCTTTCAAAGCCTGCATCACTTTTTCATTCAACACCTCACGATCAAAAATGCGCAAGTTTCTTTTCAACGGAAACTCCAAATTTTGTCGGATGGTCATTGAATCATACAAAGCACTTCCTTGAAACGAAAAGCCCACTTGCAATCGCAGTTCATTCAGTTCGTGTACAGAAAGCAAAGGCACCTGATAACCTAACACATTAATGCTGCCGCCATCGGCTTTGAGCAGACCCACCATGCACTTAATTAAAACAGATTTGCCCGAGCCCGAGCGACCCAACACCACCAGGTTTTCTTTTTCATACAAATCCAAGTTGACATGATTGAGAATAACACGGTCGCCAAAACTTTTTTCCAGATCGATAATCTCCACCACTTTGGTGGGCGAACCTGCACTGTTCTCCGAAGAAGGAGCGAGGGTATTCATCGGAGAAAGTTTAAGACTTGCAGTGTCAGCAAATCGATGATGAAAATAGAAATCATGGAAACCACCACCGCGGTGTTTGCGGCTTTGCCCACACCAGTGGTGCCTTTGTCGGAGTGATAGCCAGCGTAGGTGCTGATGGTGCCAATGGCCAAACCGAAGAAAGCAGATTTGATCAGCGAGCCAAATACATCTAAGTACGTGATGCGTTCGGCCACTTGATTGAAGAACAGCAGAAAGCTTGAATCATTGAATGAGTTGACCATCACAAACGAACCCAGCAAGGCCACACAATCCGCATAGACCACCAATATCGGCAACATGAGTGTAGCAGAAACAATACGCGTAACTACCAAGTATGAAAATGGCCGCGTGCCGGAAACTTCCATTGCATCAATTTGTTCGGTTACCTGCATGCTTCCCAGTTCAGCACCCATGTTCGAACCGAGTTTGCCCGCACAAATTAATCCCGTGATTAGCGGGCCGAGCGAACGCACTACCGCCTGCGAAACCAACGAGGGAAGCCATGACTCCGCCCCAAAGGAAGCGAGTGATGGCTGCGATTGTTTTGTAAAGACCACACCCGCCAAAAAGGAAGTGAACGTAATCAGAAACAACGACTTGTTGCCCTGTGCATAACATTGATTGCCGATTTCGCGCCATTCATACGGAGGTACAAGCGCACTTTTGAAAAACCGGACGATAAACTTATAGACATCTGCAATACCAATAAGCGATTTACTAATAGTCATGTGAGAACTTCATGGCACCCTTGGAAGAAAATCCATGCCACAATTTCAGCCCGATCGAAATGCCCGCGCTGCGAGTTATTAGCAGATTCCTGAATTATATGTAGATGATAGTGTAGAATTAATTGCCGATTGGAATTCTCAGTCTTACACAGTAGCCTACAAGCCTCAAGCTGCCGTCTCACAATACAGAC
>JABFSO010000336.1 GCA_013140555.1 Cyclobacteriaceae bacterium
AAATAAACATGTACAGAAGTAACGATCTTATTTGCTCCAACTGGCTGAAAAGCGAAGCCACCGGTAAGGTTTAAACCAAATTGAAAACGATTGGGGTCAGTAATTCCTTCTATTTGAGAATCGGCCACCGGATCTGACGATTCAAGCGTTTTGCCAAACACAGTGGTATAATCCAAAGATTCAATGTTATTCTCCAGTAAATAACTACTCTTAATCGTACCGCTGTTGCTTAGCCAATAACTTACTACGGGGCCACCTCCAATAAACCAATTATAAGTTTTAGTCTGCCCGCCTTGCCCAGAATAAGCCCCGGTATTTTTTTTGAATTCCAACACGTAAAACAGGGGAAGTTCTATGTATTGCATCGAAGAGTACAAATCAAATTTGCTGTCGGAACGTAGATCATCAATTCCCTTTACTTGACGGCCACGCTGAGAATATAAAAGCTGTCCATTTAAGACGAAGTTTTTATGTACGCGCATCGATGCCATAACACCTAAATCATAACCCATGGTGGGTGACGATTCATATCGGAATTGATTATCAAAGAAAAAGACTTTGGAAACGCTGCCACCAACAACCGGGCCAACCAGCAATTGTGCAGAACAACTCAAAGAAATGAAAAGACCTAGCAAGAGGGAAGTGGACAAATGCTTCATTTCGATACAGACATCAGTGAACAATGATAGCCGAAAAATTTGGTACCGCAAAAAAGTTGATCAATCGGCCTGATATTAAATTGAATACGTAAAGGTAACCGAGAAAACATAATTTTTTTTAATAATAAAAAATGCCCTCCATCGAATTACTTGTGAAACTTTAGTGGAGAATTATTAAGTTGCGAGATTGAAATTGTACCCAAACCTAAAATTAGTGAGTCTCTATAAACTGTTGTTTTTTGCATTATTCTTCCTTTCATCGTTGGGGCTGAAAGCGCAGAACTATCCTATTTATAACGGCTATTTTCTAAATCCCTTTTCATACAATCCAGCGGCAGCAGCCACTGAGCGCATTCAAGCTAATGCCGCTTACCGAAAGCAATGGGTAGAAATACCAGGGGCCCCTTCGATCATCAACTTATCGGTTTCTACCTTATTAAATGAGCGAAGAGCTGGAATTGGTTTTAAGGCAAGCTCTTTCAATCGCGGGTTTTTAAGTTCGTCCGAAGTTTCATTAGCCTATGCGTATGGAATACCTTTAGATAAAACCTCACGCCTTTATTTCGGTATTTCAGGTGGTTTTTTATCGAATTCACTTAATACAAAGGATATTTCTTCAACTGATCCTGCATTGGCCAATGTGGCAAACTCTTTTACGCCCAGTGCTTCATTTGGAATGTATTATAGGAATACCAATGGGCTTAATCTTGGTCTCGTATTGCCCAAATTGATCAGCAATACGAATCTGGACGCAAATTTTGCTTTTTCTTACCTCGACAATGTAATCGTAACAGCATCTTTTAGTAGATGGGATCCCAACCCGAAAGTGATTAAGAAGGGTCAGGAAAAACTTTTCGTGAAGAAGAAGAAAAAGACCAATCTACCATTTGAGGCTTATGCGATTTACCGATACTCATCCATTGGTGGGCTGTTTGAAGCTACCGGAAAATATAATTTCAATGCGAACATCTGGCTTTCGGGCACCTATCGGCAATATGCGGGCATTATTCCGGGTGTTGGCGTTCATACCAAAGACCTTTCTTTTGGCTATTTCTATGAAACAGGATTGGGTGGCGATTTGCCTTTAAAAACCCATGAAATCATGCTTTCTATGCAGTTTGGAAAAGAGAAGAAGTTTAGAGACCAGAAACCGGCACCGCCATTAAGCAAAATTCGCTCAAATCCTGTAAAAGTAGCGGCCAAAAAACCCACACAGAAAATCGATACATCGGCCAACCATCAGGCACGATTCAAGAAAGAACCTGCTAAGATTGGTGCCGAACCGACTAAACAAACGCCTACACCTACACCAGCTGTAACCAAGCCAACAACCACACCACCTGCTACTACTCCCGCGACCACAACTCCGACCACAACTCCAACCACAACACCAGGTTCAACCACTCCACCTGTATCAGCCGAAGTTCATGCAGAAGAGCGTAAGCAACTCGACCAGCATTTAGATGATCATACGGATGGTACGCACGATGACGCCCATGAACATCCGGTTAACCAACGCCATGATTACGTTAAAAAAGGTACGCACCATGAAGAGTTGGAAGTGGCTACATATGTCATAGCCGGAGCATTCCAAAGCCGTGCCAATGCAGAACACTATGTGGCAAAACTCAAAGCATTGGGCTACCAAGCTGATTTTGGGCACTTGTCGGCTCGAAACCTCTGGTACGTATTTGTGGCGGAAGAAACCGAAATTCCGGTAGCGCGTCAGGAACGCGATACGCTTCAGAAAAACAAGATATTTAAGGATGTTTGGTTACTGACAGTTCAAGAATGATGATTAAAGATCAACGAATTGTGAAAATACAGATAATGAGATGTTTCTTTCTGGTGGGATTGATCAGTGTATCCAGTCACGTGTTGGGCCAAGCGCCTTATGTCAATACAGTTGATAAAAACGCTGCCCGCGCTCAAGAAACAATCACTATTCAAGGAATTAATTTCGGCACGAATCCGGCAGCCATCAAAGTTAATTTTGGTAATGTCTCAGTCAGCCCAATTACCATTTCAGATCAATTATTAGAAGTGCCTGTGCCTGCTGGTGCTGCCTTTGATAATATCGGTGTACTCAATACTACCAATGGACTTTCAGGATATGCTAAAAAGCCTTTTTTTGTAAGCTTCGGAGGATCAAACCCATTTGTTACTAGCCAGCTATCGACTCAATCGGACTTTAATTCAGAAAGTGGATTGTATGATTTAGCATTAGCTGATTTTGATGGGGATGGCAAGCAAGACGCAGCTACGGCAAACGATAATTCGACCAACATTGCAGTTTTTCTGAATACAAGCGCTTCAGGATCTGTATCATATACAAGGTCTACTCTTACTCCAGGATTCAAAACTTTGCACGTATCTGCAGCCGATTTGAACGGGGACTCTAAACCTGAAATTTTGGTTTCTGAATTAAATGGGCCTCGTGTGTTCATATTTAAAAACAACAGTTCCATAGGCTCGTTATCTTTTTCAGCTCCTATTTCGATTACACTTACGGGGGGCAAGCTAAGTACGATCGGAATTCGTGATCTTGACCTCGATGGTAAACCTGATTTGGTTGTGACCGATCATGCGTTCAATAGAATCTTTGTAGTACCTAATCAAAGCACCATTGCA
The DNA here is from genome assembly GCA_013140555.1 of Cyclobacteriaceae bacterium. GTDB lineage: Bacteria > Bacteroidota > Bacteroidia > Cytophagales > Cyclobacteriaceae > ELB16-189. Next base: position 3,291 of record JABFSO010000336.1, read on the forward strand.
TCCATACAATTGGGCACACCGGCAGCCATTACCGTTGCCAGCACTTCGGTTACAGATGGACTAGCCATTGGCGATTTAGATGGAGATGCACTTCCTGAGGTCGTTACCAGTGAATTCCTCAGTCCATCGGGTAAAATATTTGTGCTTAAAAACCAAAGCACACCCGGAACCATCAAACTCACTGCTTCTCTTGAAATTGTAGCTTCTACTACTATTTCCAATTTAAAAATAGGAGATATAGATGGCGACTCCAAACCAGACTTGGCTGCAACCGCATTGCTGGCTTCGAGTGTTTTTGTTTTTTTGAATCAAAGCACTTCTGCTTCAATTCAGTTTGCAGCACCGGCTTCAGTTAGTGCCAATTCCAGACCATGGGGAATTGATTTTGGTGATATGGATGGTGATGGTAAACTGGATATGGTGGTTGCGTCCATCACGCAAAAAGCAGTGACAGTATTAAACAATCAAAGCACGGCAGGTTCAGTTTCTTTTCTTACGCAAACAATTAACACATCTTTTATTAATAGACACGTGCGTATTGCCGATGCCGATGTGGATGGCAGACCGGATATTTCATTTACTAGTATTGATGATAATAATTTAGGTATACCAGCTTCTAAAATTTCAGTTTTTAAAAATCTGAATTGCGTTTTACCTGTCATAACTCCTGCCGGCCCGATAACGATTTGCAGCGGAGTAACTCAACGAATTACAGCCTCGAATAGCATCAGTTCAACCTACGAATGGTTTAAGGATGGTATCTCCATGGGCGCACCTGGGGCTAGCACATTTATTGATGTTACAGCAACAGGTCAGTATACGGTTACGCTCACCAATGGAGCATGTAGCAAAACATCATCTGCTGTGTCAATCACGGTTGTAGTGGCAGCTCCTCTCGGAACAGCAACACCGAATCCCGTTACACCTGTTTGCATTGGCGGGACTTTGACCTTGTCAGTAAACGATGTAGGTGCCACTAACTACATCTGGACCGGACCCAATGCATTTAGTCAACAAGGCAGGTCGGTCAGCAGCCCCAATTTTCAAGCATCACAAGCTGGTAAGTATTCTGTTGATATCATGGTAGGAACTTGTAAAACGCAGACCGCTTCGGTGATTGTGGATGCCGTAGTAATTCCAGATGTGAATGTAACTTTTGTGGGAAATGAAATTATTTGTCAAGGTCAAACCAAACAATATTCCATTTCACCATCGCCTTCGGGCTACACATACCAATGGGCCGAGCAAACCACTGGAGATGTTACGGGAGCAACGGGAGCAACGTATACAGCAACAACAACCGGAAATTATTTAGTAAAGCTGAGGTCAATCGTTAATCCAACGTGTGCGACAGTTCAGACTACGGCCAAAAAAGTGCGTATCGTAAAGAATCCTGTAGTTGATTTTACAGCACCTTCAACAGGATGTATTGGCCAAACGCTGGATTTTACGGATCAATCAGTTGTGGATTCAGATCCTACGGGATTAGATATTCAATATGCATGGGATTTTGGTGATGCATCATCAGCTTCCACAAAAAACACCACACATGCATACGCAGCAGCGCAAACATTTAACCCTAAGCTCGCGATTCTGTATAATTCTGTCGGTTGTCAGGCTTCGAAGCAAAAAGGAGTGGCGATTCAGGCTGCACCTGCATTGGCCATCACCAATTTAAATAACATTTATAGTTTTTGCCCGACAGATAGTTTGAAACTGGAAGTAGCGGGAGCTTTTGATTCCTACGCTTGGAGCAATGGTAAAACAACTACTTTTTCATATTACAAAACAGGTGGAGACGCTTCGATTGAGGTGATGTTTGGAACATGTAAGATTAAAGCCACCAAACCAATCGTGAAATTTAATGCGCCAACAGTAATAGCATCAGCAGATCCTGCTTCAATTAAACCGGGAGAGACGTCTCAATTCACAGCCTCCGGATTAGTGGATTATACATGGACTCCTGCTACTGACTTGACCGATGCTCTCATTTCAAATCCGGTAGCTTCTCCATTACTATCAACTACCTACAAAGTAAAGGGAAAAGATACGAATGGCTGTGCAGGAGAAGGGACCATTCCATTGGTAGTTATTCAGGATAATGCGCTTAGTTCATTAGTCGCATCCAACATTCTTTCACCCGATTTAGTCGATACCCAAAACGATACTTGGGTGGTAAAGAATTCAGAAAGCCTTCCACAATGTGGTGTTACAATATATGACGAACATGGCTTTAAAGTGTACGAAGCAAAACCGTATTTGAATGATTGGAAAGGCACAACTACCAGTGGTAAGATATTACCAGCAGGTGTGTATTACTACATTCTTCGATGCGATGACTCTTCGGGAGACTACGTTGCAGGCAGTATAAATTTGATTCGATAACTAGTTAATATAAAAGATGAATACCCCCTATTCAAAGTTTGTGAAAAAAATCCAGTTGCTCTTATTTTTGATAATGACGGGTTTTACTTCCCTCATGGCTCAAGAGATTTGTAACAATGGTAAAGACGATGATAACGATGGTTTTGTCGATTGTTTTGATAGCGACTGTTCGGCCAATTCACTATGTGATGGAAATTATTTTGGTAATGATATTTTCTGCCAAGCTAAACCTACTGCATTCCCTAAATTTTCCATGAAGTTGTTATGGGGTTCCTCTAATAAAACAACCAATCACTTAAACCGTGCTTCGGTTGGTGATTTGAATAGAGATGGTATCCCGGAAGTAGTGGTAACGGAAGTGGAGAATGATTTTATTTATGTCTTAGATGGGAAAACGGGTACTACAAAAAAATCTCTCAAGACAGGCTTTTCATTAGATCGAGAAATAGCGATAGCTAATATTAACAACACGAATTGCGGGCAAATTTTTGTTTCAGGAGGAAACAACATTTATGCGTACGATTGTAACCTAAATCTTTTGTGGAAAAGCACCACACTAAATACAGCTCCCGCACAATTTGGTATTGCCGATTTTGATGGTGATGGTAAAGCGGAGATTTATTGCCGTGATGAGATATTGGATGCGCAAACCGGAATTCGCATTGTAAAGGGTACAAACTCAAGTAATGCTGCTGGTCAGCCTGTGGCGGTGGATATATTGAATAATGACAACAAGTTAGAGTTGATATCCGGTTGCAATATTTACTCCGTCAATTTGGGAACGAGAACACTTAACTCAGGTAGCCTTACCCTTCAAAAAAACGTACCTAGTTTTTTTATTCGGAAAGAACATACATCTACCAGTGTCGCTGATTACAACTTAGATGGAAGTTTAGATGTAATCGCTTCCGGATCAGATGGCGCACCTGATGCAAACACAACTTTATTCTTCTGGGATGTAAAAAACAACGTAGTAAAAAAATACATAGACAAGATTGCCAGTACAGTTTTTATCGCAGGTTGCTCAAATACATCAGGTACTTATTATAAAAATGGTTGGCAGAATGGTACGGGTCGTGTAAATATTGCCGATATCGATGATGATGGTAAGCTAAACGCATCATACGTATCTGGTAAGTTTTTATATGCACTTGATGAAAACTGGAATTTAAAATGGCGAGTGGTTGTAAACGAAGAAACTTCGGGTTACACGGGTTCTACAGTTTATGACTTTAACGGAGATGGTGCTGCTGAAGTGGTGTATCGTGATGAACAGTTTTTGTATATCATCAATGGCAAAGATGGTACCATTAATACGCAACAACAATGTATTGCCCGCACAAACGTAGAGTATCCTATTGTAGCAGATATCAATGGGGATGGTTCTACTGAGTTATGTGTTACTTGTGGTTTCGATGATAAGTTAGCATGGAGTAATTTTTGTAATCTTTCCTATTCAGTCAACTCACACGTTCGTGTATTTGAATCTGCCTCATTGCCTTGGGTACCATCTCGTAAATTATGGAATCAACACGCTTACTTCAACGTAAACGTAAATGATGATCTTACCATACCTAAGATTGTTCAAAAACATCATTTGGTGTGGTCGAATGGAACGTGTACGCAAGGCCCCAATCGCCCACTCAATACTTTCTTAAATCAAACACCATTCTTGGATACACGTGGATGCCCAACTTATGCATCTCCCGATTTGATCAATGTTAAAACGCTTTTCAAGGTAAATCAACCAACATGTCCCGACAAGGATTTTACCGTTACAATGGGCGTTCAAAACATTGGAGACGTGACCATGATTGGAGCTGTACCTGTTACATTTTACAAAGGAGACCCTCGGCTGGCTGGAGCGCTTAAACTTAATACGGTAAGCGTAAATGTGAATTTAGCCAAAGGTCAAACGCAAACATTTACTAATCTGAATGTAACTGGTACGGGTGGGGCATTTAAGTTATTTATTTCTTTGAATGATGCAGGTACTTCCGTTCCAACACCCATTGTTTTACCGAACACTTCCATTATAGAGTGTAGCTATGATAATGTCATTGACGCGGATATCCTACCGAAATCAGTTAAAGTATCGGCTGTAAAGGTGGCTGATAATATTAAATGCTTAGGCGCAACTGTTCCAGATAATGGAGCGGCAAGAGCGTTTGTGTTGATTGGTGGTGTTGAAAATACAGTGGACTTTGATTTCTTCTGGTATAACGGTACTGTTTCCGGAGCACCGAAGTTTATAGGCACAGCTTATACCGCTTTGGCAGCTGGTACATATAAAGTTTTTGCAAAGAATAAAGTTCTTGGTTGCAATTCGGACACAGCTACGGTTGTGATTAACCGGGTCGACAAGGCACCTTTAACAGTTGCGATTGTTGTAGATAAAGCCAATAGTAGTTGCGGAATCCCTAATGGACAATTTCATGCGGTAGTGAATGGGGGAGACCCTGAAATCAATTATACATTTAAATGGTATGAGGGTAATGATATTTTTACCTCACCCGAAATCGCGGCAGGAAGTATTGCCTCTAATTTAAAGGGCGGAAAAACGTATACCGTTTTAGTTACCGATAATTTTTCGGGTTGTCAAGTAGTATCCTCTTTAGCCGTTCCCGATATAACAGTTACACCAGTTGCATCCGCTTCTACGACAAGCGCTATATGTGTACCTGCAAATTCAGGTAGTGCCTCTGCTACGGTTGGAGGAGTAACCATCGGTTACACCTTTAGTTGGTACAATGGTGCAGCGGCCAAACCAACAGCCGATTTCACTGGCGCCACGTATAATTCAATCCCTGCTGGTTCTTATACTGTAGTTGCTACTGAAACGGCTTCAGGTTGTAAGTCAGCAGCGGTTACTGTTAATGTAAATACACCTCCACCATTTACGGTTACGGCAGCACCACTGACACAGCAAACCAGTTGTAATCCGGCAACACCCAATGGATCTGCAACTGCCGATGTAGGTGGTGTTACTACCGGGTTTACATTTAATTGGTTCAAAGGACAGAGTACAGCGCCTGCTGATGCAGTTGTAGGTGCTACTAACTTAGCTGCCGGGGTTTACACAGTAAAAGCTACGAATGTGGCCTCTGGCTGTACAGCAACTGCAGAAACAACAATCACTCAAAATCTAATTAATCCGGTTGTTACACTTACGCCATCACCCAATGCAGTATGTGATCCAACGAAAGGAACAAGTGCGTTTACTGGATCCGTTGCAGCCACTGTTATTTACAATGGTTCAACAGTAACAGATTTTACACCCTACCAATTAGTTTGGCACAATGGAGCACTTGCTACCGATCCAGTCATAGCAGGAGCAACTACAAAAACAATCAGTCAACTTAATGGTGGCAACTATACATTAGTAGTTACTAAAACAAATGAGAATTGCTCTTCAGCTCCAGTTACTGCCTTAGTCACAAATACACCTACATTGCCCTCCTTGATAACAGCACAATCTCCATCTCATAATTGCGATGCAGGACTTATAGGTGATGGATCGGCTGAGGTTACAAAGGTGAATACCTTAAACGTAGCGGCAACTACTAATTTTAGTTATCAATGGCATACTGGAATTGGAACCGCGACAGTAATCACAGGACAAACAAACCCCAAACTTCAAAACTTAAAAGGTGGTGTCAGCAGTAACTTCACAGTCTTGGTGACAGACAAAACAACAGGCTGTCAGAATACGGCAACTGTTTTAGTAGGCGAATCCAAGTCATTACCAGTTCTCACGTTAAAGAGCACACCTAATTCAATTTGCGATCCCGCGAAAGGCTTTAATGGAAGTGCCTTGCAAGATGTATTGACCGATGCGAATGCGGTAGGAGGCGACACATATACATATGCATGGAGCACGGGCAACACAATGGGCGCAGTGATTGGCGGCCAGACGAGTTCGACATTAACGAATCGGAATGGAGGCTTCTACACGGCCACAGTAACGAACAACCGCTTAAAGTGTACTTCGAACCCGGAGACAGTAGAGATCAAGAACAATCAGGTTTTGCCAGCGATCACGAATGTATTGACGGCCTCAACGAATTGTGCAGGAGGCGCAGCGAATGGTCAGATAGCATCGAGCGTTACGAATGGAGTAGTAGGAGAGACGTTTGCATTCCAGTGGTATTCAGGCAACACCGCCACGGTGGGCAGTGAAGTTCCGAATGCACCCAACAATGGAAATACGAATACCGCGATACAATTAGCGGGCGGTGCGAATTATACAGTGAGTGTGTATAACAATGTAAGTGGTTGTACCAACACATTGACCAGCACCTTAACAGATTCCAAAGTATTACCAGTTCTCACGTTAAAGAGCACACCTAATTCAATTTGCGATCCTGCGAAAGGCTTTAATGGATCAGCGTTAGAAGATGTATTGACCGATGCGAATGCGGTAGGAGGCGACACGTATACATATGCTTGGAGCACGGGCAACACGATGGGCGCAGTGATTGGCGGCCAGACGAGTTCGACATTAACGAATCAGAATGGAGGCTTCTATACGGCTACAGTAACGAACAACCGCTTAAAGTGTACTTCGAATCCGGAGACAGTAGAGATCAAGAACAATCAGGTTTTACCAGCGATCTCGAATGTATTGACCGCCTCAACGAATTGTGTAGGAGGAGCCGCGAATGGTCAGATTGCATCGAGCGTTACGAATGGAGTAATAGGAGAGACGTTTGCATTCCAGTGGTATTCAGGCAACACCGCCACAGTGGGCAGTGAAGTTGCGAATGCACCTAACAATGGAAATACGAATACCGCGATACAATTAGCGGGCGGTGCGAATTATACAGTGAGTGTGTATAACAATGTAAGTGGTTGTACCAACACATTAACGAGCACCTTAACAGACTCCAAAGTATTACCAGTTCTCACGTTAAAGAGCACACCTAATTCAATTTGCGATCCTGCGAAAGGCTTTAATGGATCAGCGTTAGAAGATGTATTGACCGATGCGAATGCGGTTGGAGGCGACACGTACACATATGCTTGGAGCACGGGCAACACGATGGGCGCAGTGATTGGCGGCCAGACGAGTTCGACATTAACGAATCAGAATGGAGGCTTCTACACGGCTACAGTAACGAACAACCGCTTAAAGTGTACTTCGAATCCG
>JABFSO010000414.1 GCA_013140555.1 Cyclobacteriaceae bacterium
AAGCTAATCCTTGCAATTTTTTGTTTGCCAATTCATTGAGCAAATCAATCGAGCGGATTTTGAACTCTAAGCTTTGATCGCCCCAGGCTTTTTTCACAATGTTGCCTTCAATAAATAGGAATAGGCCCGGCATCAAGAAGGATTTGAATTTGAGATAGTCATCGCTCCACAAAACCACTTCGGCTTTGCCACTGTAATCTTCAATGAACATTTTCCCAAACGGTCTGCCGGTTTTCGTCATTCGATGTTCCACCGAAGCAACGATGCCTCCCATCTTACATTCTTTGCCTTCGTTGCCGTCCAATTCGCTTAACGCAGATACAGGAGTATTGCAAAAAGCATCCATTTCAAATTTGAAATTATCTAACGGATGCCCCGAAATGTAAACACCTACCACTTCCTTTTCGAAATGCAGTTTTTCAATTTCGCTGAAAGGTTCTATTGGATCTACTTTAGGTAAAGGCATTTGTGTGCCGGTGCTACTTCCAAACAAACTTGCTTGCGCACTTTGTGATTCTTGCTGCAGCTTAGCAGAATACTTAATTACTTTCTCCGTTAACGAAAGATCACCTTCTTTGGAAGCAATGTATTGCCTGCGATGATATTCGGTAAAGCAATCAAATGCACCTGATAGTGCAAGGCATTCAAATGTTTTTTTGTTTACTGCTCGTTGGTTCAAACGCTTGGCAAAGTCAAAGAGATCTTTGTAATGCCCCTTGGCATCGCGCTCCAGAATGATGGATTCTACTGCGGCATCACCAGCACCTTTAATCGCACCGAGTCCAAATCGAATTTTTCCTTCTTTATTTACTTCAAAGTATACACCCGATTCGTTCACGTGTGGCCCGAGCACTTCAATGTTTTGTTTGCGACATTCTTCAATAAAATAGGTTACACTATCTAGGTTACTTTGCGAATGCGTGAGTACCGCAGCCATGTATTCAGCCGGATAGTTGGCTTTTAAGTAGGCAGTTTGATACGCTACTAATGAATAACAAGTAGAGTGCGATTTGTTGAAAGCATATTGTGCAAAAGCTTCCCAGTCTTTCCACACTTTCTCGGCAATCTGTTCATCATGATTGTTCTTTTTACAACCTTCAATGAATTTGCTCTTCATTTTGTCGAGCACGTCTTTCTGCTTTTTACCCATTGCTTTCCGAAGCACGTCAGCATCACCTTTTGAAAAGTTGGCGAGCTTTTGCGAAAGCAACATCACCTGCTCTTGGTATACCGTAATTCCGTACGTGTCTTTCAAATACTCCTCCATTTCAGGGAGATCGTATTTGATTTGTTCGCGACCATGCTTTCGTGCAATGAAGTTGGGAATGTATTCCATCGGCCCCGGACGATACAACGCGTTCATCGCAATCAAGTCTTCGAACTTATCGGGTTTCAAACCTTTCAGGTAAGCTTGCATACCATCCGATTCGAACTGGAATGTGCCGGTGGTTTCGCCTCGTTGGTAGAGCTGATAGGTTTTCGGATCGGTGAGCGGAATTTTGTCAATATCAATTTCAATGCCTTGACGCTTTTTGATGTTGCGAATGGCGGTGGTAATGATGGTGAGCGTAGTCAAACCCAAAAAGTCCATCTTCAACATGCCTGCACTTTCTACCACGCTGTTGTCGAACTGCGTGACCAACATGTTGGAATCTTTGGCTGTAGAAACCGGAACGAATTTGGTAAGATCATCGGGTGTTATGATAACGCCACAGGCGTGTGTGCCCGTGTTGCGGAGTGAGCCTTCTAAAATGACCGCTTGCTTAAGCACTTGTGCTTTCAAGTCAGTTCCTTTTTTCAGGTCGCTCAACTCTTTTACTTCTTCGAAAGCTTTGGCTAATGTAGTGCCGGGGCGCTCTGGCACTAACTTGGCAATGTTGTTGGATTCCGTAAGCGGCAATTCCATCACACGTGCACAATCACGAATAGAAGACTTGGCAGCCATGGTACCGTACGTGATGATTTGGGCTACCTGATTGTGACCGTATTTTTCAATCACATATTGCAACACTTTGTCGCGCCCTTCATCATCAAAGTCAATATCAATATCGGGAAGTGAAACGCGATCCGGATTCAAGAAACGCTCGAAGAGCAAATCGTATGCAATGGGATCTACGTTTGTAATGCCAATGCAATAGGCTACGGCCGATCCTGCTGCCGATCCGCGACCCGGTCCAACTGAAACGCCCATCTCACGCGCCTTCGAAGTGAAATCTTGTACAATCAGGAAGTAGCCGGGATAGCCGGTTTTCTTGATCGTCTCTAATTCAAAATCAATCCGCTCTTTTATTTCCGGTGTGATCACCGGATATCTGCGCTTCGCACCTTCATAAGTGAGATAATGAAGGTATTCATCTTCGGTAGAAAACTCACTTGGAATTTGAAACTTCGGCAGCAACACATTACGCTTCAGTTCATACTTTTCAATTTTATCGACAATCTCACTGATGGTTTCAATCGCTTCCGGCAAATCGCGGAAGAGGGTTTTCATTTCCTCTTGCGTTTTGAAGTAGAATTGGTTGTTCGGCAAACCATAGCGTGTTCCTCGACCTGTGCCGATCGGAGTAGACTGAAATTCGCCTTCTTTAATACACAACAAAACATCGTGTGCATTCGACTCTTCTTTTTCCAAATAGAAGCATTCATTCGCAGCAAAATATTTTACGTTGTATTTTTTCGCAAACTTCAACAATGTTTCGTTCACCCGATCTTCTTCGGGCATGTTGTGGCGGTTGAGTTCAATATAAAAATCTTCGCCAAACAACTGATGCCACCATTTGAAGGCTTCTTCGGCTTGTCGCTCGCCTACGTGCAAGATCAAATAAGGAACCTCACCAGCCAGACTTCCTGTAGTAGCAATTACACCTTCTTTATATTGTCTAATCAAGGCTTTGTCCACACGCGGATAGATTCCATACAACCCTTCAATGAACCCGAGCGAGCTTAGCTTGGCTAAATTCTGATAACCGGTTTTGTTCTTAGCTACGAGAACTTGTTGATATCGTTTATCCGGATTGTCTTTGGTAAACTTCAGCGTTTTGCGCTCTTCGGAAATAAAGAATTCGCAACCAACAATTGGTTTAATGTTGTTCTTCAGTGCTTCGCTTACAAATTTGAAAGCGCCATACATATTTCCAAAGTCGGTCATCGCCAAAGCATCCATTTGTGAAGCTTTGGCTTTCGCGATTAACTCCACTACATCGGGCACGGCTTGCAATACAGAGTACTGCGAATGAACATGCAGATGATAAAAAGGCTTATCGGTTAAGTCAATTTCATTGACCTCACTATAATCAACTCCTTTTGCTTTGGCGCGCTTGGTAGAATTACCCGCATCCAGCTTGGGCGCTTCATACAGAATGTCATTGGCATTGGTCCCATCTACCGTTTCAACAACCTTGCGTTGCAGTAGCCCGAAAAATGATTTAGCCGTAGCATCAACATCATAGGCCGCATCGTGCGCATCCTCAAAGTCGGTGCCAAATAGTTTTTCATACAATTCATGCAGGCGCGGCATTTTCAATTTGCCGCCCATGCCACCGGGCAATTGACAAAACTCGATGGATGCTAGGCCGGTGTCAATTTTTTGCAACGACATAAATAAGTCGCTGCTTAATTCATTGCGCAACAATTCCGCACCGATGATGGAAATATCGAATTCAATATTATGCCCCACCAATGCTTTAGTTTTGCCTACATCAACATTGAATTGGCGCAGTACCTCAGTCAGATCATGGCCTTCTTCTAATGCACGTTGTGTAGAGATTCCATGAACTTGTTCTGCTTTGAAAGGAATATCAAAACCATCTGGCTTGATGATGAAGTTTTTTTGAGAAATCAGTTTGCCTTTGCCATCGTGCAATTGCCAGGCAAGCTGAACCAAACGAGGCCAGTTTTCAAAATCGGTGAGAGGTGCGTTTTTATTGCGAGGAAGCCCCGTGGTTTCCGTATCAAAAATCAAATACATGTTTGTGTGGTTGAAGGTCGTAAAAGTAGAACTTAACCATCAATGAGCCAACCGTCCCAATTCTGGATTATATGACCAATTAATGGACTTTTTTGAGAAAGGCGAGTTTGTAAGTGCCTGATTATCATAATAGATGAAAATTAGGTACAGCATTCGCATTACTGCTGGCATGTTCAACTTAATAATTATGAAAACCCTGCTTGACAGTATTTCGACCTTTGTGAAGAAAGAATGGTTTCTTCTGACAATGGTGGCCACGATCGCCCTGATCGTAGTTCTGTTTGAGCTAAGCTGATATTAATACATTGTATTCCCCCCGAATGCCTTCAATGGCAGGTTGACATCAGGCCCCAATGGCCTGGTGTTTAACTTTCGACTCTGATTAATTATATGTGCTTTGACGAATGGCTTCACATTGTGGTGCTATTTGAAAAGATTATTGTTTGGTAAAACTTTGCGGAGTATTTTTGGTTTCCTAATAAATACTTCAAACCAGACCAACACATATGAATTGGTTCTCACGACTAATAACAAGTTCAATCGGTAAGAAAATGATCATGGCGCTTACCGGCCTCTTCCTGATCACATTTTTAATTATTCATTGCACGATTAATGCCATGATCTTTTTAAATGATGGAGGTGTCACATTTTCACACTGGGGTCATTTCATGGGTACTAACCCGGTTATACGCACCCTCGAAATTGGCTTGGTGGCCGGTTTTTTGATTCACATTTTTCAGGGGCTTTTGCTCATTAAGAAAAACAGAGATTCACGGCCTGTCCGGTATCAGGTAGTGGCTCCGGCTCCGAACAGCACCTGGTACAGCCGCAGCATGGGTTTGCTTGGCACATTGTTGCTTCTATTTCTGATCATGCATACCGCGCACTTCTGGATTCCCAACCGAGCAAATCAGTTTGCTACTGGTGAAGAGTTAAATCTCTATCAGATGATGTTGAGCATTTTTGCCGATCCTCTAATTGTAGCACTCTATGTGCTCGGATGCATATCATTAGCATGGCACTTATTGCATGGCTTTTGGAGTGCTTTTCAAACCCTTGGCCTCAATCATCAGCGGTATAACGCGATTATTCATTTCGTTGGAACGACTTTCGCAATTGTTGTTCCGCTCATATTTGCTTTAATGCCAATAGCGATTTATCTCAATTGGGTTAATTAATTCATTTAACAAGACTTTCAAGAAACTACTATGGCGCTTGATTCAAAGATTCCCGCAGGCTCATTGGCCGAAAAATGGAGTAAACATAAGTTTAATCTTAAATTGGTTAACCCCGCTAATAAACGCAAGTACGATGTAATTGTGGTTGGTACCGGATTAGCCGGAGCATCTGCAGCCGCATCCCTGGGCGAATTAGGATACAATGTAAAGGCTTTCTGTTTTCAGGATAGTCCAAGACGTGCACACTCTATAGCTGCACAAGGAGGTATTAACGCAGCCAAAAATTATCAAAATGATGGTGACAGCGTGTACCGTTTGTTTTATGATACTATTAAGGGAGGAGACTATCGGGCACGTGAAGCCAACGTGCATCGTCTCGCTGAAGTGAGTGTAAATATTATTGATCAATGCGTGGCGCAAGGTGTGCCATTCGCTCGCGAATATGGTGGAACATTGGCAAACCGTTCCTTTGGTGGTGCTCAGGTATCTAGAACATTTTATGCCCGCGGTCAAACTGGACAACAACTATTGTTAGGTGCTTATTCAGCACTCAATCGTCAAATCGCCAATGGCAAAGTAACAATGTACAACCGCAGCGAAATGCTCGATGTGGTGGTAGTAGATGGGAAAGCCAGAGGCATTGTCACCCGCGATTTAGTAACCGGTAAAATCGAATCGCACAGCGCGCACGCAGTATTACTTTGCACCGGTGGATATGGAAACGTATTTTTCCTATCAACCAATGCAAAAGGAAGCAATGTAACAGCCGCATGGCGCGCACACAAGAAGGGCGCTTACTTTGCGAACCCTTGTTTCACACAAATTCATCCTACATGTATTCCTGTTTCAGGAGATCACCAATCGAAGCTTACGCTGATGTCAGAGTCTTTGCGTAACGATGGTCGTGTGTGGGTACCAAAAGAAGCGAAGAAAGGTTTGAAAGCAAAAGATGCAGCATCTATTCCTGATACTGACCGCGATTACTTCTTGGAAAGAAAATATCCTTCCTTTGGAAACTTAGTACCACGCGATGTGGCTTCACGTAACGCCAAATATGTGTGCGATGAAGGCCGTGGTGTAGGAGCAACAGGTCTTGCGGTTTTTTTGGATTTTGCTGATGCAATTAAGCGCGATGGTCGTTCGGTGATTGAAGCCAAATACGGCAATTTGTTCGACATGTATAAGCAGATCACAGGAGATGATCCATATACCATGCCCATGATGATTTATCCTGCGGTGCACTATACTATGGGTGGACTTTGGGTAGATTATAATTTGATGACCACTGTTCCAGGCTTGTATGCATTAGGCGAATGTAACTTCAGTGATCACGGAGCCAACCGACTTGGCGCCAGTGCATTGATGCAAGGTTTGGCAGATGGTTACTTCGTAATCCCATATACATTGGGCGATTATTTAGCAACCATTGGTTGGAAAGACAAAGTAGATACCAATCACCCTGCATTTGCAGAATCGATAAAATCGGTAACAGATCGTCAGGAAAAATTATTGTCGATTAAAGGAAAGAAGACGGTTGACCAATTGCATCGTGAGTTAGGCTTAACCATGTGGGAATATTGCGGAATGAGCCGCAGCGAAGCCGGCCTCAAGAAAGCCAAACAAATCATTCAGGATATCAAAAAAGAGTTTTGGACGAATGTGAATATTGTAGGCAGTGGTAACGAGTTGAATATGGAATTGGAGAAGGCTAATCGTGTGGCTGACTTCATTGAGCTGGGCGAGTTAATGGTAGATGATGCCTTGAATCGCACAGAGTCATGTGGTGGACACTTCCGCGAGGAGTCGCAAATGGATGGTGAAGCGTTACGCAATGACAAGGACTTTTTCTATGTTTCTGCTTGGGAATACAAGGGTGAAGGCGAACAACAGGCTTTACACAAAGATGCACTCGAGTACGAATTTGTAAAACCTACTCAGAGAAGCTATAAATAAGTTGATAGAAAAAAGTTAATAGTTGAGACAACGCAACCCATTAACCATTAGCCATTAACGATTAATTCTAAAGAAATGAAACTGACACTGAAAATCTGGAGACAAAAGAGCAATAGCAGCAAAGGTGAATTCAAGACATACATACACGACCATGTGTCGCCTGATATGTCATTTTTGGAAATGCTGGATGTGTTGAATGAAGGGCTCGTGAAGAAAGGCGAAGAGCCTGTTCACTTCGACCACGATTGCCGAGAGGGAATTTGTGGTATGTGTAGCTTGTATATCAACGGGCGCCCACATGGACCTTTGCAAACTACTACTTGTCAATTGCACATGCGCTCGTTCAAGGATGGTGAAACCATTACCATTGAGCCATGGCGTGCGGCTGCTTTTCCGGTTGTGAAGGATTTGGTGGTGGATCGTTCCGCATTCGACCGAATTCAACAGGCTGGTGGATACGTTTCAGTCAATACGGGTGGCGTGCCTGATGGAAATGCAATTCCGATCGCTAAAAAAATTGCAGATGAAGCGATGGATGCTGCAGCTTGCATTGGTTGTGGTGCCTGTGTAGCGGCTTGTAAAAATGCTTCGGCTATGTTGTTTGTGAGTGCGAAAGTATCACAATATGCATTGTTGCCACAGGGACAACCTGAGAGTAAAGAGCGCGTGGACAAAATGGTTGCACAGATGGACGATGAAGGTTTTGGTGCATGTACCAATACAAAAGCTTGCGAGGCAGAGTGCCCTAAGTCAATCAAGATTACTAACATTGCCCGAATGAACCGCGAATACTATTCTTCGATGTTTACTAATTACGAAGTGACGGTGAGTGGTGGAGGCGATTAATACTCATTGAACAAATAGAAATAAAGAAACCCGGCTTGACCGGGTTTTTGCTTTATAGCGACTTTCGATTTTATTTCTTAGATGTAATCTGATCGATCTTCTTTTGCAAACTGTTGGAAGCTTTTACCAACGGCAGTCGTACTTGGCCATTTCCGATTTTCAATAAACTTAGCAAGTGTTTCAATCCCACCGGATTCCCTTCTTCGTACATCGGGCTATTGATATCAATTAATTTAAAAGCTTCTGTTTTTGCTTTCTTATAATTGCCGGCAAAAGTGAGCTCCTTCATTTTTTTGAAAACGATCGGGTAAGCATTTGCCAATACCGAGATCACGCCTTCGCCACCGATAGAATAAATAGGAAGCGTGAGCATATCATCACCGGAAATCAATAAGAAGTCGGCCGGTTTTTCCTTGGCGATTTGAAGGCATTGCTCCAGGTTTCCGGATGCCTCTTTTATTCCAATAATCATTTTATTTTTTGCCAAACGCAACGTGGTGGCTGCACTCATGTTAGAGGCTGTTCTACCTGGCACATTGTACAGAATAATCGGCAGCGGACTCGCATTCGCAACGGCTACAAAATGTTGGTAGATGCCTTCCTGCGAAGGCTTGTTGTAATAGGGACTAACCGAAAGCAATGCATCCACACCACTCAAATCCGTTGAGCGGATTTCGTCAATTACACTTTGTGTGTTGTTGCCACCAATGCCATATACAATGGGCAAATTCTTTGAATTGTGTGCGATGACAAATTTTAATACAATGCTTTTTTCTTCTTTGGTGAGCGTGGCCGATTCTCCTGTGGTGCCCATCACTACATAATAATCTACACCTTTGGCTGTATGAGTCAGCAGCTTTTTCAAGGAAGCAAAATCGATTTGTCCATCTTCCTGAAAAGGCGTTACCAGTGCCACGCCTGTGCCGAATAGTTTTTTGGATTGAATCATTGCGTATTAGCGAAGTTGCTTGGTGTATTTGTACATGGTATCGATCAAACCTTTGGTGGTACCATTTTGTTCAATCATGAATTCAAAATAAGGACTTTCCGGTTCATTGAATTTACCTACTCGGCAATGTGCCTTGCTGCGGGCTAGAAGCCCGAGAATCAGCGGATGTGAATTAGTATCGATATTGAATAAGAAATCAAATGGAGTTTCAGTGAAACGCGTGGCTGAATCTGATTTAATCGAACCCCAAAAAGATAAATCCTCGATGGTAAAGAAATCGAATAGAAATTCGTAGTTCTCTTTTTTCTTCGGAAGAAACTCCAGCACCTTCACTTTTTTTCCATCATGCTCCAGTTGATGAATGAATGCCTTGATGTCATCGTGTTTCTGTTTGTCTTCCACCGTAAAAATGATCCCAATGGATTGGGCTTGTTGGTAGGGGATGCTCGCGCGAAGGCTCTTGTTGTTTCGCAAGGCCGAGCGGGTGCGCATCTTCAGGAAGTTCAGTTTAAACATTCGGCAAATTCACTATTTATAACTACAAATTCAATAGGGGATAATTCGCATCATCCTTTCAACATTTGTTCAAATTCGGCTAGGCTGATGATTTTTACTCCAAGCTTTTGAGCTTTTTCCAGTTTGGATGGTCCCATATTGTCGCCCGCCAGCAGGTAATCCAATTTTCCGGAAACTCCCGAAAGCACGCGCCCACCGTTGGCAAGGATAATATCTTTCAACTGGTCGCGCTCGTAATTTTCGAAGGTGCCTGAAATCACAAATGAGTGATTGTCCAATTGATTACTCAGTAAAGTTGGTTGTTGCTCACTTGATTCCATTTGCAAGCCTGCTGATTTCAGGCGCTGCACCTCGCGTTGATTTTCTTCGGATTGAAAAAACTGTACCACACTAGCCGCAATTTTTTCGCCAACTTCTGGTGCTTCCAATAATTGTTCGTAGGTGGCTTTCGCCAGATTGTCCATATTCTTAAAATAACCGGCTAACTTTTCAGCTACCGTTTTTCCAACAAAGCGAATACCGATGGCGAATAGCACAGCTTCGAATGGAGCAGTCTTCGAAGCTTCAATACCGGCCAACATATTCTGAGCTGATTTTTCTTTCACCTTATCCAATCGAAGTAAATCTTCTTTCTTTAAATCATAGAGATCAGCTGGTGTTTTGACTAACCCTAAATCAAACAACTGACGAATCGTTTGCTCGCCCAGCGAATCAATATCCATTGCTTTGCGCTGAATGAAGTGTTCCACCTTGCCTTTGATTTGTGGAGGGCAACCTGCATCGTTCGGGCAGTAGTGATTCGCTTCGCCTTCTTTGCGGATTAACTCCGTGCCACACTCGGGGCAATGTGTTATGTAAACAATTGCTTCGGATGAGGCAGTTCGTTTGGCCAGATCAACAGCAGTTACTTTTGGAATAATTTCACCACCCTTTTCTACAAAAACAAAATCACCTAAGTGTAAATCCAGTCGGGCAATTTCGTTGGCGTTGTGTAACGAGGCGCGTTTGACCGTAGTTCCAGCCAACAGAACGGGTTCTAATTCAGCAACCGGAGTAACAGCTCCTGTTCTTCCCACTTGGTAGGTGATGCCATTGAGCCGTGTGCTGATGCTTTCAGCTTTGTATTTGTAGGAGATCGCCCATCGTGGTACTTTGGCCGTTGCACCGAGTCGTTGCTGTTGGGCGAGACTATTTACTTTGATCACAACGCCATCCGTTTCGAGCGGGAGATCAGCCCTTTTCTTTTCCCACTGCGCGATGTAGTTGATTATTTCTTGTATGGAATCGCATTTTTGATATGTGGGCGAAACCTGAAAGCCCCACTTTTCCAGTTGATGAATCGCTTCTTCATGTGTGGCTACATCC
>JABFSO010000453.1 GCA_013140555.1 Cyclobacteriaceae bacterium
CTTTTGCAGTCCAATTCTCAACACCTCTTGACAAAAAAGTGATTGATAATTTAGAAGAGGTCGTATTCTCCTCACGACCAGACATTCTACTTCGTGCTTATGGACATTATTCCGAGGAATGTGATTTACAATTTCTTGAGAGAATGCCATCACTGAGAAAGTTTTCGGCAGACTGTTTAATGAATGTGAAGGGAATTGAATCGATCATTAAAATTCAAAACATTGAGGTTCTTGGGGTTGGTGTTTTCGAACTGGACAACTTTGACTTTTTAGATAAAATTAATCCGACATTAAAGGAACTATACCTTTATCAAACAAGGTCAAAGAAGCCAAAAATTGATTCGATAAGTAGATTTCAAAATCTTGAGTACATATACCTAGAAGGGCAATCAAAAGGGATTAAGGAAATACAAAAACTGAAAGAACTTAAAAAAATAGTTTTGCGCTCAATATCCACAGACAACCTTGACTATCTAGCAGAAAAAAACCATTTGTGGTCTGTTGATATCAAGTTAGGTGGAATACAAAACTTTGATGCTCTGAAGTCACTTCCTAATTTAAAGTACTTGGAGTTATGGCAAATAAGAGACTTGGCAGACTTGTCATTCATTTCATCCCTTGTGACACTCCAATATTTATATATACAATCGTTACGAAACGTTGAAAAGATTCCACCATTGGACAAATTGAAAAGGCTTAGGAGAATCTATTTTGAAAACCTGAAAGGGCTTAACAACTTGAGTTCACTCCGTCATGTTGAGAACTTGAAAGAATTTATTTACGTCCTTGCTCAAAATCAAGAGCCAGAGAACTTGCAGCCTGTTTTAGACAATCCATCAGTTCAAACAGTATTGTGTAAGTTTGGAAGCGACAAGAAAAATAAAACGTTTGACAACCTTGCAATAAAAGCAGGTAAGGAACAATATAAATTCAGTGAATTTAAATTTGAGTGACGCCCCCCATTCTGGCGCGGAAATTATTTCCGTGCCCTTACTTTCAATCCGCCACATCGAAATCACAAAAATCAAATGAATCATAGTTCAGACTTTTTTTCAGAAATCACGGAAGTAACTTCCGCGATAGTTAGGGTAAACCACTTGTTGTTCAAAGGATGACAGAAATGGGAGGACAGATTACTAATAAATGAGAATACTAGCTTTAATTATAATATCGGTTTTGTGGCTTTTGAGTTGCGAAAGAACAAATAAACAAGTTGATGAATTTCAATTTGATAATAACCGAATTGTAGATAAAACAATTCACAGCTATGAATTTTACCCGGATGGAAAAATTAAAATGGATCATTCAATGAGCTATTACTTCATGAACGGGGAATTGTTTGATAGTTTGAATTGGCAAAAGTTTTATACTTACAGCAAAGCAGGAAAATTAGAGAGTACCATTGATTTGACTGATTCTTCTAGACGTCTCTATATTTACAATGAAGTCGATTCATTGGTGGGCGATTTTGCCATAAACTCTCATGGAGATACCAGCTTCTTTTCCACTGCTGAGTATGTCAATAATAAATTAGTAAAGCGAGTAAATAGATTGTTGCGTCAAAACTTTCAAGAGGGTGTTGATCATGCTAAAATGATAGACGAAAGGAAATATGACACACTTTTAGATATTACTGAATTCAAATACAACGGTGATAAGCTTGAGAAAACTATCTCTAAAGATGAGAAAGGAAATATTATAAGTGAAATTCTTGAAGTTTATAAGGATAAGAGAAAAATCAAGTCAATGACTTATTCCTACCTGGGTAAAACAAAATTTGTAAGTGAAATAACTGAATTCGCGGATGGCAGTGGAAATATTCCGGACTATACAACGGTGGGGCCAAATGGTGATACTATTAGCTATCGGAAGACTATATTTCGAAATAAATCAAAAGTTGTTCTTTACTACAACCGTCACCTCAATTCAATGAATGTTTCATACTATAACGAAAGAGGTCTGCTAATCGGGACTGTAGATACAGATTTGAGCCAGAAGACAAGGCGAATTTATTCTTATCAATATGATGACAAGGGCAACATCGTAGAAGAGGCTAGCTACCGTGAAGACTTGAATGATTAGCATTTGTTCCGTGGCCTCAGCCCATTGGTCGGAGTCATTGGAACAAAGGTTCGGGGCATTTTACTCCTGAACCAACGGCATACAAACCATGCGCTACCTTTTTAACCAGCATATTCGGGAAAAATCGTTATCTATCACTAACGATATTTAAACACTCAACTGTTTTTTAGAAAACAGTTGTAATGAAAGAGCTATCGTAACTGAAATTCTGTCAGGTTAGATGGTTACACTGTCATACGAAAAGTTTGCGCGAGCTTCTGTAAAGTTTGCGCGAGCTTCTGTAAAGTTTGCGGAAGCTTCCGGCAAGTTTGCGCGAGCTTCTGTAAAGTTTGCGCGAGCTTCTGCAAAGTTTGCGCGAGCTTCTGTAAAGTTTGCGGAAGCTCCCGGCAAGTTTGCACTCGCTTCTGTAAAGTTTGCGCGAGCTTCTGTAAAGTTTGCGGAAGCTTCCGGCAAGTTTGCACTCGCTTCTGTAAAGTTTGCGCGAGCTTCTGCAAAGTTTGCGCGAGCTTCTGTAAAGTTTGCGGAAGCTCCCGGCAAGTTTGCACTCGCTTCTGTAAAGTTTGCGCGAGCATCCGGAAAATGCTCAGAGGCATCCGGAAAACGCGCACGAGCTTGGGTGATAGTGTCTGTTCAAATAATGGTGTCAAAATAGAATAATGGTTGGCGTGAGGTTACCTATCCGTAGTGTCTCGCCTCAAACGCTGCGGCAACCGTAATTGATAGCATGTCGACATAGTTATGGATTGGCTCGCAGTGTGCCTCCGAGTCACATACAGGAAACGCTGAAGTGCAATAAACTCTTGGATCCAAAAGAAAAGCCCCGCGATTCAGGCAGAGCTTGACCATTCCAGCGGGTTGAACTTATCCCAGGCAGGTTGCTACTCAGCAGCGCGCGCTTCCGTTTCAGTTCAACCATGTAAAATTCAAATCAGTAATCGCTGTTTACAACCTGTCAAAATTCTCAGCCACTTACTCATCATCCTCATTCACAAGTAAAAATTACGCGTGATGATGAACCTTTATCAATGAATGATTATGAGAATACTTGTTTAAGGTAGGAGAGAGGAACGTAAGATATCCTTTGTGTGAGTGAGGATGTATTTTTTTATCAGCAATTTATTTTTTGCGATTCCATACATTCTCAAAAATGAAACTGAAGAATAAGGTGCTTTTGCAAAAGGAAAACAATACTGATTTTCGATGGATAGCTTGTTTATTAACGTTTTTTTTAATAAAATTTAAATTGACTTATTACAGTCTTTACGTGTAGAATCTCCCCCCATGACAAATAAAGCCAAACTCAATTTACTTGCCACATCGATAGGTATCATGGCTTTTTTTATGCCCTCTTATGGGCAAGAAATTCCTTCGCGCCCGAATGCGATGGATAGCGAAGGTCTAAAAACAGGAGATTGGGTATATTATTATGATGATAAAGGCAATACAACAGAAAAGAGAGATAGTGTAGCAACGTACAGACTGATCACTTACAAAAATGGACAGCCGGACGGAAAAGTAAGAAACTATTTCAGAAATGGAGGAGTACAATTTGAAGGCATCCTTCATAAGGAAACCCCGGAATTATATGAAGGCGAAGCCATTCTCTATTCAAGGGAAGGTCATATTGTGAAATATGAATTTTACAAAGCGGGTGTTTTGAACGCGGAAAAATCAATCACTCGAATGGAAGCAATTATTGCAGAACAAAAACAAAACATCCCGACACAAACAAGTTATGCGACAAGTCTCAATAATTTGGCCATTCTCTACCATGGTGCAGGTCGTAACGCTGATGTTGAACGACTCCATCTGCAAGCCATTGCAATTTATAAAACAAACCTAGGAGATTCTGATCTTGATTATGCCCTCTGCCTCAATAGCCTCGGTAGCTTCTACTACGGCATGGGTCGTCATTCAGAGACGGAACCTCTTTTTCTGGAGGCCCTGAAAATCAGAAAAGAAAAACTGGGTGAAACCAATGCCTGGTATTTAGTAAGCCTTAATAACCTTGCATCACTCTACAAGGTTATGGGGCGCTATGCAGAGGCAGAACCTCTTTACAAACAAACCCTACAAATAAAAAAGAGTAATGTGGGAGAAAAGAGTCAAAGCTATGCAGTCACGATCAACAATCTGGCACAGCTGTATGAATTTATGGGGCGCTTTGAGGAAGCCGAACCACTTTACAAACAATCGTTGAAAATACGAAAAGAGAATTTAGGAGAAGACAATCCAAGTTACGCTCTAAGCCTCAGCAACCTGGCGCAGCTTTATTCTAGCATGGAGCGGTATGAAGAGGCAGAATCCTTACACAAACAAGCCTTGAAAATATTTGCGGAGAAACAAGGAGAAACTCATCCCAATTGTGCCATGAGTCTTAATCACCTTGGAAAACTGTACATCAGCATGGGGCGCTATGTGGAAGCGGAGCGACTTTTACATCAGGCATTAAAAATATATCAAGAAAAATTGGGGGCAGACCATCCTAATTATGCCAGCACGCTTTTTGGAATTGCGAAGCTTTACCAGAGGATGGATACCTTGGCAGAAGTTGCTTTGTCATACTATGAAAAATCGATAGCTATTAATGAGAAGGTATATGGAAGCTCCCATCCAAAGACCTCAACAATGAAATCCAGCAAAGCCAAATTTCACTACAAACAAGGAGATTTGACAGCGTCACTTTCTCTTCTGGAAGCTCGTCTTGATTTCTTGGAAAACCATATCCAAAAGTACTTTAATTATCTTGGCGAATCAGAGAGAGAATCTTTTTATATAAATCTAAAAGACGATTTCGAGCAATACACCGAACTTGCATTTAGAGAATACAAGACACATCCAGAATTGCTTACCACTGTCTATAACTTGCAGCTTCGGTACAAAGCACTGCTTCTGAATACAACCAATCAAATTAAACAGCGAATTATTTCCAGCGGAGATCGCCAATTGATTGCATTGTACGATGAAGTTCAAGCACTCAAACAATTGCTTGGGAATGCAGCTGCTCTATCTGATACGGAGTTCTTAGTTCAACGTGGAGCGAAAAGAGACAGTCTCCAACAGCTTTTAGCAGATAAAGATCAACAACTCACTCAACTATCAGGCTTTTATGCGAACGAAATCAAATTGCCTAAATGGCAAGATGTACGTGACAAACTTGTAAAACAAGAAGCCGTGGTAGAGATCATTCGATATCGAGACTATGATTACAGGCGGCAAGAATTTACCCAGATGGTACGCTATGCTGCGCTTATTATCAATGCTAAAACCAAGGAGCATCCGGAAGTGGTTTTCTTTGGCGATGGCGAATTCCTGGAAAGTAAGGCAATTACTTTTTATCGAAATTGTATTCATGCACAAATTCCGGATCGCGAATCGTATAAAAATTTCTGGAAGCCGCTGAAAGATAAATTGAAGAAAATAGAGAAGATTTATTTTTCTCCTGATGGGGTATTTCATTCTATTAACATGAAAACATTGTTTAATGCTGAAAAGGATTTATACCTGCGGGACGAAATAGATTTAGAATTGATAACAGGAAGTAAAGATCTATTAAAGGCGAAAGAAGCATCCTTATCACAGAAATTGGGTTTTCTAATAGGCAATCCGGCTTTTGGAGGAAAGGTGGATTTTACTTCAGAAGAACGGAATTCAATAATCAATAATTTATTGGTTAATATAGAGCGTGGTGAAGGTATTTCACCTTTACCGGGAACAGAAAAAGAAGTTCAACAAATTCAGTCACTGCTGAAGAATAATAAATGGAGGGAAACCACGCTTCTCAATGGTGATGCGAAAGAAGAGGCTTTAAAGAAAATGCTCAAACCGAATGTGCTGCACATTGCCACGCATGGATTTTTTCAAGGAGATGTTGAAGGAAAAATTAGTTATACTACCAATCCAATGTATCGATCAGGTATACTTTTGAGCGGAGCAGCAGAATCATTGCAAAAGAAGATAGACATCAGAGGGAACGGCCAATTGGGAAAAGAGGATGGTATACTTACAGCATTTGAGGCGTTGAATCTAAATATTAACAATACTGATTTAGTTGTTTTGTCGGCATGTGAGACAGGACTTGGTGAAATTCAAAATGGAGAAGGAGTATTTGGTTTACAGCGAGCTTTTAAGATAGCAGGTGCCCGAACTATCCTCATGTCATTGTGGAAAGTCAACGACCAAACTACACAAGAGCTAATGATCAGTTTCTATGAAAACTGGTTGAGTGGATTGAGTAAACGAGAAGCCTTTGATAAAGCACAAACGCAACTGAAAGAGAAGCACCCCCATCCATACTTTTGGGGCGCATTTGTTCTGATTGGAGAATGAATAGGAATAAATATCATTCAACATTTGAAAATGTAAACTCTAGTGAGAGTTTTAGGGATGAATAAATAATACAGCTATGAACATTCTTAGAAAAGACAATCATTTTAGGTTTTCGGCTCAAAAGTTCATGCTATTATTGCTAATTATTTCGTTCTCGTGTGAGAAGAATGAAGAAACCAATTGCCCGATAGGGAATTTGGTACTGGATGAGGTAACGATTGACTCCAAAAATTACTTATTAACCACAACTGGGGAAATATTTTTAAAAGAAGAAGGCAACTGTTTGTTCTATCAAACTTACTTCGATCCTGATTTTATTAAGGACAACTATGTTTTCCTGAACAATACAATCTATACAAATATTGACGAAGACCAGCTTATTAGGGTTAAAAACAACTTGAATGAAGATTTTGAAAATCACACAAATTTTGTAAACCTGTTTATCAGTAGTTTAGCTGATACCTCCGACAATTGGACCGATTTTGTTCTCCAAAGTCCGGCTAATCCGCTTATTGCAGATTATGTAGAATTGCGAAAGTGTATTTTAAACAACACCTGTACCTTTGATGATAATCGCATTGACTTAGTCAGTGACCCGGTTGTTCCCACCAACGCCTGTTTGAAGTTTTTTGCAGAAGCGCCCTTGCCGTCTATGGTAACTTCCAAATCTTCCATTGAAAACACACTTTTATTTGTAGACAAATCGGATGAGATTTGGTTTGAAGCTGATTATTATATTGATAAAGGGATGCCATTAACGATCTTAGATTTGGAGAATAAGTGGTTCGATGAAGCTCCTGGTATTCGCTTAATTTTTATGAACAACCAGCACTTAGCAGTAGAATTAAAGTACGGTGGTAAACCAACTTACCGACAGCCTGCGGGTCAGGAAGTTATTTTTCCGATTAAACAATGGGTGCGTGTTAAAGTATATTTTTTGATGGATGACCAAAAGGACGGAAAGATTAAAGTTTGGCAGGATGGTATTTTAATTATAGATGCACAAGGTAAAACATTGCCTACTTACAACTCTGTTCAAACAAGCATGGAGGTGGGGATTAGTGCGACTGGGCAGGAATCTGTAATCTACATGGATAACATCAAATCAAAAGTTGTTCATAATTGACAAACATATTACCACACCATAGATTCTCTCCTCGGACTCTGTGGTAAACATAATGGATAGCATGTTGACGGTATAGGCCATTTCTTATCTTCAAATCGCCTTCGATACACCCAATTGTCTCTTTAAACAAAAGTTAAAAACAAATTAAATCTCCACACGGTTTTCGAGAGATTTACGCCAAGACTTTTTTGGTGAAGTGGGAGGGAAGAGCGAAATTTGTTAAGAGACAAAGGACTAGCGGATAAAACAGAAATATGCGCAAGTTTTATTGTAAAAGATGCGCATAACTTATTGTTTGGTGTAATTTTATGACGACACAAATAGACCAAAATAAGCTTCTCAAAAAAATCGCAAAAGAGCGTTTGAATCCCTACGGAATATTTCAACAAGGACAGTCTCGGACATTTCTTTACGACAGAGGTTGGTTTACAATTGTAATTGAATTTCAACCTTCATCGTATTCAAAAGGTACATATTTGAATATTGGTGTGGACTATAACTTTTACCCAAGAGACTATTTTGCCTTTGGGTATGGCTACAGAGAAACGGGATTTGAAGAGTTTACAAACGAAGCACAATTTGATAAATTAGTAAATGACCTTTGCGACCTGACCATTAAAAGAGTTCAAGAACTTGACTTAAAGTTTCAAGACATTTGGACCGCCTTAAAAACGGTAGACAAGGAAAAAGGAGAGGATACTTGGCGGCTATTTGAAGTTGCAGTTTTAAATGCTTTGGCTTCAAACTTTGACAAAGCGAAAAAATTACTCAGACAAGTAAGTAAAACAAAGTGCGAACAGGACTGGGAAATTGAGCGAAAGAAATTGGTTGATGAATTATTGAATTGGTTACAAGAAAGCCCTTCATCTTTAGAAAAAATCAAGAACATAATTAGCCAAACACGACAATTAAAAAAGCTACCGGAAATGACGCTTGACAATTTAACGGAAAGAAAAACCACTCCTAACAGCACCTTGCCAAACGAGGGGCGTTCGTGGTGGCAGAAACTTTTCGGCTCCGAATAAACAACAGTGGTAGCTTGACAGAAGGTGCTTACCTCTCCGAAGATTCTCACCTCGGACACTGCTGTAAAAATAATGGATAGCATGTTGACGGTATTGGCCATTTCTTATCTTCAAATCGCCTTCAGATACACTCAATAGCTTTTAAACAAAACTTAAAACAGATAAAATCTCTAGCAGTTTTCGAGAGATTTACGACAAGACTTTTTTTGGTGGAGTGCGAGGGAAGTGCGAGATTTGTTAAGAGATAAAGATCGTACATAGCAGAAATAGGCGCACGTTTCATAGTAAAGTATGTGCATCGTATAATGTTAGCGATCATAGTAAAGCGACACCCAACAAACATTCAAAAGACAAAAAATATGACAGATGAACAATTAAAAGAACACTTTCAAAGAATAGAAGACAACTTCAATGTGGCTGTAATTTCTAACAGCGTTGACGAAATCAAAAAATGTATTACACCGGACTGGGTACTAGTTGACAGTCAAGGTGGAGTAATTCCACAAGAAGGTTTTTTCAAAGTTCTTGAACAGGGACAGCTTTCACATTCAACAATGACAAAACAAGTATTAAGAGTAAAATTATATGGCGACATTGCACTTGTTACTGGTCGTGGACAAAATACTGGAACTTGGCAAGGACAACCTTTGGAGGCGGACGAATGGATTACAGACGTTTATAAAAAGGAAAATGATAAGTGGCTTTGTGTATTGACACATTTGACACCAGTAAAAAAATAGTTTGACAATGGTATCAATTGACGCTTTCAGAAAACTGGCTCTTTCTTTTCCAGAAACAACAGAAGAGCCTCACTTTGAAAAAACTTCTTTCAGAATAAAGAAGAAAATTTTCGCCACTTATGACGATGTTAAGAAAAGAGCTTGTATCAAATTATCAGAAATTGATCAAGACGTTTTTTCAGCATCTGACAAGACAAATATCTTTCCCGTTGACAACAAATGGGGCAAACAAGGTTGGACACTTATTGAAATGACTAAAGTGAGAAAGGAATTATTTGTTGACGCTTTGACAACTGCATACTGTGAAGTAGCACCTAAAAAACTTGCTACGCAAATTAGACCCAATGACTAAAGACAAACAACGGGCCTCTATCCTCCATTTTGATCAATTATAATAGTGACCACACGATTTTCAAATGAAGCACAGAATATCATGGCAATGACAAAAAGCTTGGCTGAGCGATTTGGAAATAATTACATAGGTGTTGGACATTTTCTTTTATGCTTAAATGCTTTTAACCAAAATGGCAGGCTTCAAATTCGTATCAAGTTCAATGACAAAAGAAACGTAATCGGAGACATACGAGGAAAGAAATTTGAAGGCATTCTTGGCAATGACTTTCCATTGACAAAATCTATGGAATGGGGGTTGAAATCAAGTGGTTTTCATTGTTGGATTATGGGAGATAAAGTGATACTACCAGAGCATATTTATCTAGGTATCATCGGGATCGAGATAAAAAATAAGCAGAAGTATCAAGATCTATTGAGGAACGCGAATATTCGTTTAAGTAGGTTTAAATCTCTATTAATAAACATCTATTTCAACCCGTTTTTCCGGAAGATTGGTGTTTTGAGAATTCTGCGTTAAAATCCTGTCATTCCTAAAATTCTGCAAATCTTGATTCAGACAACATCACTTATTTTTGGAGGAGTGGGAGCTAAGCACGAAATTTGAACCCATAGAATACTCAGAGTATCAAAACAGGCGCAAGTATCTAAGCACCTTTAGCAATTCGTTCACAATTTTTAACAATTCGTTTACGAAAGCCAAGCACACAGAAGTGTAGCTTTGTTCAAGTTAATACTCAAAACAAACATGATGAACAAGCGCTCACTCACTTGCGTAATTTTAATCACGGCTTCTTTCTTCTTCGGTTGCAGTGGGCCTGTTAAAAAAGAGTCGCCAAAAGAAAAGGAGCATCCCAAACTTATAAAAACCATCGGCTCACCCAATTATGGCAATGTGCAATGCATCCTCCAAGACAAAGCGGGTAACCTGTGGTTTGGAACCACCGAAAACGGACTTTA
Source organism: Cyclobacteriaceae bacterium (assembly GCA_013140555.1). Lineage (GTDB taxonomy): Bacteria > Bacteroidota > Bacteroidia > Cytophagales > Cyclobacteriaceae > ELB16-189. The sequence continues at coordinate 10,614 of JABFSO010000453.1, forward strand.
TAAATATGATGGTACATCGTTTAGCCGGTATTTAGATACAGACGGGCTAATCAGTAATGATATTTATTGCCTATTGGAAGATACCAACGGAAAAATTTGGATCGGTACAAAGACAGGACTCTCTCTGTACGATGGTAAAACATTTACCACAATAGAGATTC
>JABFSO010000201.1 GCA_013140555.1 Cyclobacteriaceae bacterium
CGTGGAAGGCATCCGGCCACGTTGACGCCTTCAACGATCCGATGGTGGACAATAAAGATTCTAAGAAGCGCTACCGTGCCGATGTACTGGTGGAAGATGCCATCGCTAAAATTCAAGATAAGATTGACAAAGAAGTAGAAAAAGCTGCGAAGCGCTTCGAAAACTTTGACAAGGCGATGTTTGTCACTACGAATGCGCGTGTGGTCGAATATCAGAAAAAAATAGACGAGGCCAACGCGAGATTAAAAGATGCGATGAACGACTCAAACATGGAAGCCATGAAGCAGTTGATCATCGATTTGGAAATTACCGATCCAATTTCTGGTTCCAAAAATTGGACAGACGTTCGTCAATTCAATTTAATGTTCTCCACCGAAATGGGTTCAGTGGCCGAAGATGCCAACAAAATTTATCTGCGCCCAGAAACTGCTCAAGGTATTTTTGTGAATTTCCTGAACGTGCAGAAAACAGGCCGAATGAAAATTCCTTTTGGTATTGCCCAAATCGGAAAGGCGTTCCGTAACGAAATTGTTGCACGTCAGTTTATTTTCCGCATGCGCGAATTTGAGCAGATGGAAATGCAATTTTTTGTGAAGCCGGGCGAAGAAATGAAGTGGTATGAATTCTGGAAAGAGAAACGGATGAAGTGGCACCAAACTTTGGGATTAGGTGCTGAAAACTATCGCTTCCATAATCACTTGAACTTAGCGCATTATGCCAATGCCGCTTGCGATATTCAATTCAACTTCCCGATGGGCTTCAAAGAATTAGAAGGTATTCATAGCCGCACCGATTTTGATTTGAAAAGCCACGAAAAGTTTTCAGGTAAAAAACTGCAGTACTTCGATTCAGAGGAAAACCAAAACTACATTCCGTATGTGGTGGAAACTTCCGTAGGATTGGATCGCATGTTTTTGTCTATTCTTTCCAAATCGTATACCGAAGAAAAACTGGAAGATGGAACCGAGCGTGTTGTGTTACGTATCCCTCCGGCTTTGGCTCCACACAAAGTCGCCATCTTACCTTTGATGAAGAAAGACGGCTTACCTGAAAAGGCAGAAGCCATCTTCAACGATTTGAAATTTGACTTCCGCTGCTTTTACGAAGACAAGGATAACATCGGTAAGCGCTATCGCAGAATGGACGCCATTGGAACGCCTTACTGTATCACCATCGATCATCAAACATTGCAAGATGACACCGTCACCATTCGCGACCGCGACACCATGAAGCAAGAGCGAGTGGCCGTGAGTGCGATCAAATCAATTATACAAGAATCTATTTCAATGGCCGCTTTGTTGAAAAAAATCTAAATGGTTTTTGAATTACTAGGCGGCATAGCGCGACTCTTTAACTCATTGTTTAGGGAGTTGCGCTTTCGTTTTTATGATGGGCCCGTATTTCATCGTTTTCTCAATCATAAATATCCTTACTATTCGAAGTTACCGCGTAGACTAAAATTGAAGTTCCTTCGATTGGTGAAAGACCATTACGAATACTTTGACTACATCGAGCGCGACAATTTAAAGTTGAAGCGCGCCATGAAAGCCATCATCGCTTCGGCAGCTTCGCAGTTGGTATTGTTCTTGCCCAATACTTCTCTCACTTTTTTCGAGCGCATCATTGTCTATCCGGATTTCTACAATTCCAAAATCACTCACAAAGTGCATAAAGGCGAAGTAAATCCCGGCCTTCGCACGATTGTATTCAGTTGGCATGGCATAGCTGATGGATTGAATCGGCCCGATGATGGATTAAATTTATTACTTCATGAATTTGCACATGCACTATGGCTGGAGCATAAAATCATGGGGCACGAGTATCAAGTGATTAGCCCCAAATGGGCTGCCGAATTCGAAAACTATGCCATTCAAGAAATGCCCAAACTGCAAAATGACAGCGAACATTTTTTTCGCAGGTATGCTTTTGAAAATATGCATGAATTTTTTGCCGTGGCCGTAGAAAATTTCTTTGAAAGATCAGAGAAATTTAAAGCGCATCAACCTGAACTTTACCGTATTTTAGTGCAAATTTTTAAACAAGATCCAACTCAATTTTATGCATCCAACTCTAAACAAAAATCTCTTTTTCGTTAAAGAACATGTAAAGATGTTCAAGGCCGCCAACAGCTTTGATATTTTAGATCCTGAGTCGAAACAAGTGATTTTAAACTGTCGTGAAGAAAACTTAGGGTTCTTTACAAAGTTGTTTCGGTTTACAGATTATAAAAGAATGACTCCCTTTAACATGGAGATTAAAACTCCGGAAGGTCAACCGGTTTTGACAGTGCGAAGAGGAATTTCTCTTTTTCTATCGGAAGTAGAAGTATTGGACGAGCACAACCAATTGATCGGAAAGTTCAAACAAAAGTTTTTTTCAATCGGGGGAAAATTTGAAGTGCTGGATGCCAGCGAGCACTCTTTGTGTATGCTGAAGGGAAAATGGACAAGTTGGGATTTTAAGTTTGTTGCCAACGATGGAAAAGAGTTTGCTACGGTAACTAAAAAATGGAGCGGCTTGGGCAAAGAACTATTTACCACTGCGGATAATTATGTGCTTCAGATTAGCCCAGAAGTACCGGCTGATCATTCGCTTCGCTTACTCATCTTAGCTGCGGTAATGTGTATTGACTTAGTGTTGAAGGAGTAAAAGCAATTCAGTTTTATTCGTAAATTTGATTTATGAAGACACTAGTGATCAATTTCAGCAACGACCAAGATTTACAACTCGTAAAAGAATTGGCTATGAGATTAAACGCAGAAATTGAAAACTTGTCGGTGGAGGAGAGACGGAGTAGACTTTCTAAAAGCAAGTTTAAGACAGAAGAAGAATTCAGATCCATAGGAGGAATAGCAAAAGATCAATTGATCAGTAAGGAGCATATTCGAGAGCTAGCATGGAAAAAGAGAGATTGATTCTTTGCGATTCTGATGTTCTCATAGAACTTATTGACAGAAAAAACGAAAAGATCTTCACGAATTGCTTAAAATTTGGCTTTTCTAACATTTGTATAAGTTCTATTTCATTTTCTGAGTTAATTTGTGGCTCATTAAATACTGAACATCAACTTAGGCTGATAAAAGAACTTGATAAATTTATCTTGTGTGATTTAAATCCAACAATTGATAAAATCCATCATGATTTAATTATTCGGTATGCACTAAGTCATGGTTTGAAGGTGCAAGATGCTTTAATATCCGCCACTTGTCTTTTTTTCCAAATGCCTCTTTATACTCTGAATGCTAAAGACTTTCGCTTTATTGAAGGGCTCGAACTCGTATGAACTGGTCACAACTCCTATCCTCCCAACGTCTTGATCAAAAACCTGACGCAACAGAACCCTCGCGCAGCGCTTTTGAGCAAGACTACGACCGGATAATCTTCAGTCACCCATTCCGCAGGTTACAAGACAAAACGCAAGTGCATCCGCTGCCGGAGCACGATTTTGTTCATACCCGATTGACACACAGTTTGGAGGTATCCAGCGTAGGAAGATCACTGGGAAAAAGAGTGGGTGAAGTGATTCTTCAACGTCATCCAGAGTTACAAAAAGATTTTTCGCTATTTGATTTTGGCGCTATCGTAGCGGCTGCCTCACTCGCACACGACTTAGGCAATCCACCTTTTGGCCATGCCGGAGAAGATGCCTTATCTGATTTTTTTCTTCATCACCCGCAAGGGCAGGCATTCGAAAAACAAGTAAGCACCGAAGAGTGGAATGACTTACTCAAGTTTGAAGGCAATGCTCAAGGCTTTCGGTTGCTCAACAAAAAAGAGTATGGCTTGAAACTAACAGCCGCCACGCTTGGTGCTTTTACGAAATATCCTTGCCCTGCTTATTTCCCACAACGCGATAAAAAAAGAAAGAGTCAGAAAAAGTTTGGGTTCTTTCAAACCGAAGCTGCGCATTTTCAAAAAGTAGCAAATACGCTCGGGCTACTTTCACAAAAAGAAAATAGCTGGTGCCGCCATCCGCTCGCTTTCTTGGTCGAAGCTGCGGATGATATTTGCTATAGCATTATTGATCTGGAAGATGGTTGCCGAATGGGTTTGGTGAGTGTAGACGAAACGGTGCACTTGATGGCTTCTATTCTTGGCGAACAATTCAATGCTGAGAAACTAAAAAAGCATGTTGGCTTAAATGAGAAGTTGGGTGTGTTACGCGCGTTAGTAATCGGCAAATTAGTAGAAGAATGTACGAATGTATTCTTAGATCATGAACAGGCGATTTTGGATGGAACATTTGATCAAGCTTTGACAGTTGTATGTCCCTCCAAAACAGCACTCGAAAACATCAGTCGGATTTCAATTGAAAAAATATATCGCTCGCGGAACGTGGTTGAGATTGAAGCAGCCGGCCACGAAGTGCTTCCCGGGTTGTTACATGAATTTATTCAAGCCGGATTTCATTTAGTAACAAAAACACCCTCCCGAAAGTATGCTAACTTAGCATTGCTCTTTCCGGAAGATGTAAAATGGGCTATTGAGCAAGATCAGAATAGTAACTACAAAGTATTGCGGCATGTAATTGATTTTGTATCAGGACTGACGGATCGACATGCGTTGAGTATGTATCGTAAAATTAAAGGCATCGGGTAGTTCATAAAAATTTCAAGATGAGAAAACTGCTTTGTTGGGTAAGCCTGAGCTTTCTAGGGATCATGCCGTTGCATGCGCAATTGGTTATCAACGAAGTAATGGCAACGAATGCTGACTTTGAGTACGATCCAAACTTTTACAATTTCTCTGGGTGGGTGGAAGTTTACAATGCAGGCAGCAACTCCATTTCACTCGATAACTATTACTTGTCCGATTCGCCTTCACAATTGCAGAAATGGAAATTCCCCAATGGAATCAACATTCCCGCCAAGGGTTTTGTACGCGTTTGGGCCGACAATCAAAATGTTGGTATACACACCAACTTTACACTAGATAGCGATGGGGAAGATTTGATTCTATCATCCGGCATTTCTATTGTGGACCAGATTTATTTTCCTAAACAATATCTCAACGTTTCGTATGGTCGTGCCGAAAATGGTGGTAGCACTTGGGGCTATATGATTTTGCCATCACCTCAGGCGTCCAATCAGGCTACAACTGGTTCAACACAAATTGCTAAACCTTCGTTTTCGCTCAAAGCTGGTCGATATACAGGCGCACAACAACTTGTACTTACACATACAAATCCTTCCGCTCAAATTCGATATACGAATAATGGCTCCGAGCCGACCAGTGAATCTATTTTATACAGTGGCGCACTCACACTCTCCGCCACTACCATCATTAAAGCAAAAGCTTTCCTAACAGGAAGTTTACCGAGCGAAACAGAAGCCAAAACATATCTGATCAACGAGCACAACGGTTTATTGCCCATCGTATCCATATCCACAAAATCAGATTACCTGTGGGATAACACCTATGGCATTTATACCGATGGCACAAATGGTGCATGGGGAAATTGTGTAGGGAGTCCTAGAAATTGGAATCAGGATTGGTCACGGCATGCGGTGTTTGAATACTTCGATGCATCCGGCAATCGCAAAATCGATCAGCATGTCGATATTCGGATTGGCGGAGCGTGCAGCCGAAATTTTCCGCAGAAATCATTCGCCATCAAAGCGCGCGATGAGTATGGGTCAAATTTATTGAAACAACGTTTCTTTGATCAAAAGCCAATTTCCGAGTTTGGAGGAATTTTCCTGCGAAATTCCGGCAATGATTTTAACGTGACTCAATTTCGCGATGCAATGATTCAAGAAGTGGCGGGTACTGCCATGAATATCGATTACATGGCTTATCAGCCAACCGCTTTTTACTTAAACGGAAATTACTGGGGAATTCAAAACCTGAGAGAAAAGATCGATGCCGATTTCATTGAATCAAACTACGGATATAAGAAAGATGAAATCGATTTGCTCGAAACGTATGAGAATGCGATTGAAGGAACCAACACCTCTTACATTTCTTACAAAAATGCACTGCGGGGCATGAATCGTAAAACCGATGCTGCCTACAACTTCATTGATCAGAATATTGATATCGATGAATACATCAATTACCTCGTAACTGAAATTTATTTTGCGAATACTGATTGGCCTGGCAACAACACTAAATTCTGGAGACCTAAAAAACAAGGAGGCAAGTTTCGTTGGATTTTGTGGGACACCGATTTTGGAATGGGCTTGGTAGGTTATTCCACACACCCCACACTGAGTTTTGCTACCGATTCCACGCAAGTGAATTGGCCCAACCCCGCTTCCACCACAGAGCACATTCGCATGGTTTTGCAAAACCCAACCTTTAGAACAAAATTCATCCAGCGATTGAACGCCAGTATGCTTACCAACTTCAGCACCACTCGGCTGAACGCTACGATTGATCGATTTAGCAACCGAATTCAAACCGAAATGCCTTTTCACAAAGTGCGTTGGGGTGGAGACATCAATGAATGGTATGGAGCGTTGCAAGTGATGAAATCTTTTGCCGCGGAAAGACCTCTCTATCTCTTTCAACACATGGCCGAATTCTTTAACCTGCCGGAGTCAACTCAATTGTCAATTAAAACTTCACCGGAAGGCACCGGAAACTACAGACTAAATGGCATCCTATCGGATCAAGAATTAGTACAAGGTAAATATCTCAAAAATCTTCCCTACAAATTAGAGCCCGTGGCTGCACCAGGCTATCGATTCAAACATTGGTTAGCATCTGCCTATCAATCAAGTGCGGTGCCTTTGATTAATCGGGAGGCTGTTTGGAAATATGCAGATAACGGTTCTTTACCGGACGCTAACTGGACTGCCGAAAATTTCAGCGATGGAACATGGAACGAAGGACCCGCGCAATTGGGTTATGGTGATGCCGATGAGAAAACAATTGTCGGCTTTGGGCCGGATGCAAATAATAAATTCATCACAACTTATTTCCGCCAGTCCTTCACCGTTGCTGATACAATTGGTCTTCAGGCGCTACAAGGACAAGCATTGTTTGACGATGGCATTGTTATTTATCTGAATGGACAGGAAGTGATGCGTAGCAACATGCCGGCAGGAGCAATCAATACCAATACACTCGCATTGCAGACTGCACAAGAAGGCGTGTATGTTCCTTTCAATATTGCTAAAGGATTGATCAAGCCCGGTAAGAATATAATTGCGGTAGAAATTCATCAAAGCAGTAACACCAGTTCGGATATTAGTTTTGATCTCGAGTTATCGACTCGAAAAATCAGCGGTAAAGCCGATCAGATCATCACGAACCGAATGGTAGAAGATGTAGCACTTGCAGATGTCAGTTATGTGGCGGTGTTCGAAGAAGACACTCGCGTGATCAGCAATTTAAAAATCAATGAAGTAAACGCGAATGGCAGCGAAGACCCAACGTATGGAAAAGACTGGATTGAAATTTATAATGCCGGAACTACTGCTGTTGATTTGAACGATTTATACCTCACTGACAAACTCAGTCAAAAGCTTAACCACAGAATCAAAAGTGATAATGGCGAGCCTCTGCTATTAGCTGCAGGAGCCTATCAGGTTTTCTTTGCCGATGAGAAACTAGCGCTGGGTCAAAATCATCTTTCGTTTCAACTTTCTGCTGATGGTGAAGACGTAGGATTGTACCAATTGGCCGCTGGGAACTCTACAACACTGGATGAAATGAGTTTCAGTACGCAGAATTTCTCCGGAAGCTTCAGTCGCATACCCAATGGAACGGGTAGTTTCTTCTCTACGACTTCCGCCACACCCAATCAAATCAATAACTTAAGCATAGTCGTTTCTGCCGATGAGCCCGAATCCATTTCTGCTTACCCGAATCCATTTGATTCGGAAATTTTGCTTTCAACAAACGAGCAAATAGACTCGGTGGAGTTTTTTGATATCATGGGTAGGAAGCAACCTATCGAAGTAAATGGGCAGCAAATAGACACCCGTCAAATTAGTTCTGGAATTTACCTGTTAAAAATCAATTGCGCAGGTCAACTTCATTTTCTTAAATTGGTAAAGAATTAGGGATCCCCGCCTGAAAATTTCGCAATCAAATTTGACTTATGGAAACCTACGGTAAAATCTTATTGTACGCCATGCCTTCTTTTTTGGTATTGGTATTGTTTGAAAAATGGTGGGGGTTGCGCAAAGGCAACGATACCGTACGCACCAACGACATGATCTCCAGCTTGAGTTCGGGCATGACCAACGTGACCAAAGATGTGTTGGGCTTAAGTGTGTTTATAATAACCTACGGATGGTTGACCGAAAAAGTAGCCATTACGCATGTTCCCTCCGGATGGATTACTTATGCCGTTGCATTCATGGCGCTCGACTTTGCCGGATATTGGGTACACCGCATTTCGCATGAGTATAATCTATTTTGGAATAATCACATCATTCACCATAGCAGCGAAGAATTTAATCTGGCGTGTGCGCTTCGTCAAAGCATTTCCTCAATCATCAAAATTTTTGCGATCTTCTTATTGCCCGCGGCATTGTTAGGAGTTCCTCAAGAAGTAATTTCCATTGTAGCACCACTCCATTTATTTGCGCAATTCTGGTACCACACGCAGCACATTGGCCGTATGGGCTTTCTCGAAAAAACTATTGTGACGCCCTCGCATCATAGGGTGCATCATGCGATCAACCCGGAATACCTCGATAAAAACTATGGTCAGATTTTTATCTTCTGGGACAAGCTTTTCGGAACATATCAGGAAGAAATGCCGGAAGTGCCTGCGGTGTATGGAGTAACTCGCCCCGTGCAAACTTGGAATCCGATTAAAATCAATTTCATGCACTTGTGGCTTTTGATAAAAGATGCCTGGCGTGCGCAGCATTGGGAAGATAAATTGAAAATATGGTTTATGCCCTTGGGTTGGCGCCCAGCGGATGTAGCTGAAAAATATCCGGTAGAAAAAATCAAAGACGTGTATCATTTTCAAAAATACGATCCCACGAATGTGAAAGGGTTGATGACGTGGAGTTGGTTTCAAATGTTAGTGCTGCTCTTATTTTTAAGTTACCTGTTTGGCAACATTGCCCAAGTAGGAAACCCCGGCATGTTTCTGTATGGAGCCTTCATCTTTTTATCGGTTTATGCACTGACGGACTTAATGGATAAAAATCTCTCAGCCATTGCGTGGGAAGTGATACGAAGCGGCTTTGGCTTATTCCTGCTTTTGTCGCGAGGCGACTGGTTTGGAGCAAGCAAGTATTTTGCGTTGATTACACCGGTATTGGCAGTTTATTTCCTCGTTTCTATAGGAGTTACATTATACTTTGCTTTTCTGCAAAAAGAAAGGACGGTAAGTATGGCGTAACTCGAAATCAGTAATCAGACTAAAAATCTACACAGTTCATTCTTTCGGCAAACTGATAACAAAAAAATAAGGTCTACAAAGGCTAAAAATCCTTAGATTTGGCGGCTATGTGGACACGTATTGCTAAACTGATTATCCGTTTTCGTCTGGCTCTGATCGGGGTCATTCTGTTGATCACCGTTTTTATGGGCTACCACGCCACCAAGGTGCAGATGAGCTATGACCTCGCCCGCACGGTACCGCTGGACGACCCCGAGATGGTTTTCCTTCAAAAATTTAAAAAGCAGTTTGGCGAAGATGGTAACATCATTGCCGTGGGTTTACGCGACAGTTCTATCTACTCGTTAGCTAAGTTCAATCGTTTTAGACAACTCAATAAAGACATTAAGGCGATCGCAGGTGTTAACAACGTGCTCAGCTTACCGGAGATCAAAATCATTCGCAAAGACACAGCCAATACTCGCTTTTACTTAGATGGACTTTTTCCAAAAGAAATTTCAAGTCAAGAACAGCTGGATAGCTTGTTGGGAGCCATGCGCAACCAGAAGTTTTACATGGGCCAAATTGTGAATGCCGAAAATGGATCTACCATGATGTTGATTTCCATCACCAAAGAAGTGATGAATTCAGAAAAGCGTATTGCGATGACAGAAGCCTTGTCAAAACTGGGCGGTGAGTTTTCCAAAGAGACTGGAATTGAATTACGCTACGCAGGCATTCCCTACATCCGATCCATGATGGCAACTGAAGTGCGCAAAGAGATGCAAATCTTTTTGTACCTCTCTGCCCTGGTTACCGGTGTGATCATGTTTCTATTCTTCCGCTCCTTCCGCGCAGTACTTTTCTCCATGATCATCATCGGAATTGTAGTGGTGTGGGTGATGGGCACACTCTCGTTGTTTGGTTATAAAATTACGTTGCTGAGTGGATTGATTCCTCCGGTGATAGTGACCATCGGTATTACCAACGCGATTTATTTGTTGAACAAATACCACCTTGAATACTCCAAGCGAAGAAACAAAGAAGAAGCCATTGCTGCTGTCGTCAACAAGATGGGCTTGGCAATGTTCCTCACCAACCTGACTGTTGCCATCGGTTTCTTAACCTTGCTTGCAACCGATATCTTAATTCTACGCGAGTTTGGTATTGTGGCGGGAATCAACATCATGGCACTTTTTGTAGTGAGCCTGATCATGATACCGGGTATTTTCTCGTGGTTGCCTGAGCCTTCGCCCAAGCACCTGAGTCACCTCAATTTCAAAATCATGGGGTCGTTTGTGAAATACATCGACATCATGGTGCATCGCTATCGCCCGGCCATTTACATTGTATCAATGGCGGTGACGATCATAGCCGGAATCGGTATGATGCGCTTGCAGTCTGTTTCGTATATGATGGATGATGTGC
>JABFSO010000472.1 GCA_013140555.1 Cyclobacteriaceae bacterium
TTTCACCACACCAAACACCAACAACCCGCAACTATTCTGACTTCCGACTTCCGACTTCTGAATTCTTTTTAAACTAGGCCTCTCGAAACACGAAGCAGCAACAAACTGCAACTATTCTGACTTCCGACTTCTGAATTCTGACTTCTTTAGAAAAAATCGTCTCATTTAACGTTTGCTACTTAGTACATCATTCCCCCTTTTATTTCCATGTCAACAGCCTTTCGTTGCAGGCCTGACAGACCCCGTAAAAAGTACATTTTTCGTTATATATCGTTAGTGATTTCGTTTTATATCGTAAGATTTCTTTTTCGTTCTTAGAAAAACCATCAAATCACTATCAAATTCCACGTTTTCAGTTTGGCACGCAGTTTGGTTATGAAAAACACATAAGAACGGGTGCTAGACGTAGCCCCCGATTGGGTTGGTAAATAGCCGGAAAGATAGTGCACCGTGTGCAGTAGATTTAGCTGATCCCTCGGACCTAAGGGCTGAGCCCTCGGAGCAAAGGGCTGAGTCATCGGAACAAAGGGCTGAGTCATCGGAACAAAGGGCTGAGTCATCGGACTAAAGGACCGAAGCCCTCGGACTTAAGGGCCGAAGGCTCGGAACAAAGGACCGAAGCGCTCGGATCAATGGGCGGAAGCCTCGGATGTATCATCCGACCGAGTTGGAACAATGATCCGAACGAGTCGGAACAATGATCCGAACGAATTGGAACAATGTTCGGAGGCTCGCGCTAAATCTGCTGCTCTGCAAAGCGTTTCGAAGGCATGATCTCATGAGTCATTGTCTGAGCTGCGCAATAGCAGAAGCGAAGGTCAAACCTAAAAGTCAGCATGAGGTTTGGTCATCTGCGCAAGCATAGACACGAATCGATTTGGCAACAGCCTGGTATGCTAAAGACGGGTTCGCGAACCGTCAATAGCGTGGTATTAGTCAAAAACTTTAAAACAATTTAATTATGGCAAAGAATGAAAGAATTCCATTGAAGAGTGATCAGTTAGCTGAAGACTTAACTGCCTTCAACAACCTACAAGAATTAAAGGATTACAAACCCCGTTTAGAAGAGTATAGCATGGAGATGGTTACGGCAGCGAAGAACAAAATAGATTTGGCGTTGCGCAACATGGAACAGACAGAAAAACGGTTGAAGGAATTCCGACAGATGCACATTGCGGCCGAGTGGGAATTTCACAATATCATCCTCGGTTGTAAGGAGCAGGTGATCGGGCAATATGGCTCTGACAGTAACGAAATTCAGGCGTTGGGTTTGAAGAAAAAATCAGACTATAAGGCACCCAAGCGCAAGTCTTCCGGCAAGCCGAAGGCAGCCTAAGGGTATAAGCCCTTGCAGTTTATAAAATCCCGAGTCATGAGCTCGGGATTTTTTATTTAATTGATCAATAGCAAAATGATATAAACTTGCACTCCCAAGTTTGGGAGGTAAAAGCGGAACTGACGTGCCGCTAGGATGAGATAATGTAGACGCGGCTTGGTGAAAAACCATCAACCTGTGGTACACATCTAAAAATTCGCAAAAGCCTTTAGCGATACGATTACCCCTAGGATTATTAGACCTGAATGAGTAAAATTGAGTAAGGAAGTGTTGAAAAGAGCAAGCTTTAATTAAGGGGAGTTCAATTCAGATATATAAAAGAAATATGCGCAAGTTTTTGGGGAAAAGATGCGTGTATGATAATGTTGGCAGCAACCCACTAAATGAAGATGAAGTTTCACAAGGACTACGAAATAGTTAATGACATTTTAGCAAAGTGGGACCCAATTGGTGTACCGGACACTGTTGCAAAGACAGAGTACACCGACTATGTTACACGAATACTACTCAAGCGAGACAACTTGGACGACTTAATAAAAGAGTTGGAAACAATTGTAACAAAGGACATCGGACTCGAATACAATGCTGACAATCCAACCGAAAAAGAACATACAATTAAATACGCGACAGCAATCTTCAATGAACTTAAAAATCAAAAACTAATAACGATAGATAAGTTGATTGACAAAATTGAAAAGGACTACACTAGGACTGAAATTAAACGAGCGGCTAAAGGACTGATTGATGCAATTAATGACTGGCCGACAAATTTGACAACGATTGAGGACTTCATTAGTGAAATGAAAAATGAATTCGGTGGACAGATTTCAAAAATGAAGCTGGAGAAATACTCTAATCTAAATGAAGCTTGGAAAATGGAGTCGACAACATCGACAATTGAAATGTTGGACGTTTTCCCAGACAAGTCATTTGACGAAATAGTTGCGGACATTTCTGACCACTATAAAAGATTCGTGTGACGCGGGCAGCTGCCAACAAAAGCTTATTGCAAGCGGGCGGACTGTGCGTCATTGAAGTTTGTAGTTCTTTATTTATCTTTATCTCGTTGGACAAGGCGCAGTCTTTTAATTACCCGCCAGCAATAAGCTGAACGTTGTGGGCAATTAATTCGGGACAGATTGATACAATCATCGGGACTAACAATTGACAAGTTTTATATTCCTCCATTCACAGTGGACGCAGGTGACATTGTGGTGATCGAATTACCTGACGGACAATATTTCAGCGAAGTTCTTTTGAAGTTGGTCGACATATTAACAAGTAAGAATACTCACCCAAGTATAACCGTTAAAACAGAGTTCACATTTGTTAAACATATAGTAGAGACAGGTTGGGCAAGGTTTTTTAGACCTATGACAGTCGGACGCTATATTAAAATCCAAGGCAATCCCGCTGACGGAGCTTTAAATAACATCTATGAAATCTGTGACTTTAAATCAACAATGCCACTAAATCGAATTCCTAGAAATCAAAAGATGATGTTATCAATGTTAACAACCCTTTCATGGACAAAGAATATAATCTTTGACTTTCGTGGTGTTGACCCTGTCGGGGCGCAGACTATTTATAGTTTAGTTAAGGAAAAAATTCATAATGGTGGAACAGCCATTTTACTTGATAACTATGATGACTTCAAGAATGACTGTACCAAATTTATAAAATATGAAATGGTTGGAGACTAGAATTAACTGCCCACAACATATAAGGCTTAAACGAAGCACAGCCACGCACGAAACCCACAACGAAGAATTTCGCTTTTTTGGCTGGGGTTCGTTGTAAGCCTCTGTTGAACGGAAGCTTCGGTAGTTTTCCTCTATGGAAATTTCTGCCCTGTCAGGTGTTATCACCAGACAGCTAATACTTGATAATTCGCAATATCTTGTAAGTTTGAACAATACAAAGCCATTGTTATTGATAGTTTACAGTATTTAGTAACGAACAACTGCGCTAGGTTTTACATCATTAATGAAGATTAGTATGATTTTACACATTACCGGCATAATCCTAAGATCCCGGAATCCTGATTCAGACGACTAGACTTTTCTTGGAGGTGTGAGAAATAAGGGTGAAATTTGGTAGGATCATTACGAAGCGCATTGAAAAGAACTAGGCGCAAGTTTTGAGGGTATGCGCAAGTTTTTAAGGTAAAAGATGCGCATATCATATTGTTAGCGGCAAGTTTTGAACGGCACTGCTAACCCGAAACTGACAAACAATTAACAGACGATATGACACCCATTCGTAAAGAATTTTTTAGACGACTAGCATACATTGGACTCGGAATAATTCCAATCATTTTTGTTTGGGAGCAAAAAGGACCAGAAAGATTTATTGGACTTGCAGGTTTTATTTTTGGAATGTATCAACTTATAATGATTATTGCCATGTCACAACTAATCATTGACGATTTCTTTCCACCTAAGACATATGGCGAAACAAAAACCAAACCGTTCGACAATTTTATTTATCGTTTCGCACCAGGATTTTTCTTTGTAGGACTTGTTTTTGAAATTTTTGAGATTAGAAGAATGGACAACACAATCGGTGGGACAAAATTCTTTTGGACTTATGCTTTAATAGGTATTTTAATTGCAGCAGCAGTGACAGCAATATTGAAATTTAAAAGTCCTTCCGTTTACTTTGAGAGTAGCAGAAGATTTACTGTTCACTTCGGACTGTTCCTTGGTTTTTTTTTAATTGTTCCTGCGACAGCAAGCTTTGTTAATCACTATTTCAGCGATAGCACAATAAATTGCAAAGAATATAAAATTGTAAGAAAATCAACAGGAGGAAAACGACAAAAATCCTCATGGCTCTTTCTCCAAATTAACGGACACGAAGAGAGATTTGATGTTTCGAGAAATCTTTGGAATAATGTAAACGAGGGTGGACTTGTTGTTCTTTGCACTCAAAAAGGACAACTCGGATATGACTTTGTAGAAGAATTTAATACTGTTGACGAATGAACATTGAAAATAAACCAGCCGCTAACAGCCGTTTTGCAAAAGCGGGGGTTTCGTGCTTCTATGACAGTGAAGTGCTAAATTCAAGCTTTGTGCTTCTAATGAAGTTTTGTGCTGAAAATCCCCGCCTTCGCAAAGCGGCAAACCGTTGATGGCAAGCCCCCGGTTCAACTAAATGGTTTAAGTAAATGTTGACATCACAGATTTTAAAATATTCCGACAAATGTATTTTCAACAAATCAGCTGAATTGATTGAGCTTGAGAGATGTGAGAAGATTTTAGGGATGGAATTACCAAAAGTATTAAGAGATCTACTATTAGAGTCTAACGGTATTCAAGGAGAATATGGACTAAGACTTCTTTGGACTATAGACGAAATAATTGAAACTAATACCACATTCAGAACAAACACTGATTTTAAAGAACTTTATATGCCGTTTGACAACCTACTATTTTTTGCAGACGGTGGCAATGGAGATCAGTTTGGTTTCTCAATTATAAGTGGACAAGTTAGGCGCAACGACATTTTTGTTTGGAATCATGAGAACGACAGCAGAGAATGGGTAGCTCCTGATTTATTGAAATATTTTGAGTGGTGGCTATCGGGACAAATTAAGATCTAAGAATGCAAAGGAGCCCAGCCACAACCAATAGCTTGCAGCATGTGCGTCATTGAAGTGTGTCGTTCTTTATTTATCTTTATAGTGTTGGACAGAGCGCAGTATTTTAATGGCTCACCAGCAATATGCTAAACGTTGTGTGACATGCCACTAGCCCCGACAAATTAGAATATGAACAATCGATTTATTAAGACGCTCGTAATCATCAATGGAATTCTCTTTCCAATTTTCGTTGTTTACTTTTTGTATAAATCAATCACCGACAGCTGGACGAGGGACAATTACCAATCTGAAAGCATAATAGTTGGAGAAGAACTTGAAGATGCAAAACGGGACAGCTTAGCTTTACAAGGACTAACTTACGAATCTCCGATAGATGTTTATAATTCCACCAATTACTATCTACCTATCTCAGTAATGACTTATGAAGAAGCGAAGTTATACAAAGAAGCTGTAGCGAGCGCTGGAGATATTAGCCCTGACGCATACGGCAACAACTATTTCAACGTAATTTTCTTTGATATGCATTACAATGTTATTGGACAGCTTCTTGATAAGAAGGCATCCATAACAGAGATTTTCATTAACCATGGACATGATGTATATCGATACGACTATCAGGAAAAGGAAGTTGATAAAACAGTTAGAAATATTGCTTATAGCATTGGGTTTGAGGACTCCAACAAAGACGGAAAACTAAATTCACTAGATAATCACGACTTATACGTTTCAGATTTAGATGGCAAGAACCTAAAGCAGGTGACAAAAGAAATTGATGTACTTGACTACCAATTTATCAATTCAAACTCTGAGATATTTATAAGATTCAAGGACAGGAGTAACATTAGGGACGAATACAAATATGTAAAATTCGGACTTTACAATGTTGAATCCGGAATATTTAAGGAGTTGAAAGATATGGAAAGTAAGTTACTGGAAATTGAGAAGAAACTGGTTAGATAGGCAAGTCAATTAACAAAAGCGTATGGCAAGCGGGCGTGGACTCTCTTTAGGAAGTATAATTGCAAAAACAAATAAAAGAAGCTTGACACAGAGTCCCGAAGCGGAAACATTGCTGCGAAGTAAAGTAAGATATAATGAATGAACACAATAGACGAATTATTTGAGAAGTTTAACTGGCCGATAAGGACTGTTTCGGATGATACCAACCTGTTGGACATAGAAAGGCAAATTGAGTTCGAGTTACCAATGGATTACAAGGGCTTTCTTTTGAAATATGTTGGCCACGAAATGCAAATTGGAGAAGAATTTGTTAAACTCTGGGGCAAGGAAGAATTGCTTTTATTAAATCAAGCGTATAAAATATTCGAAAATTTACCACGAACAATTGGGATTGGCAGTAATGGAGCAGCCGAATTTATCGGAATTGAAAAACAAGTTGACGGACAACTCCGAATGATCTTGTCGCCTTTCATCGACTTGGACAAACAATATCATGTAGAGATTGGAAGCTCATTCACAGACTTTCTTTTAAAGTTGCACAAGGGAGAAAAATGGTTTAAACATTGAAAGGCAATCGTGAAACATGAGAGCGTATTATTCATCGTAGCGAAGCTACATCGGAATTTTTAGAAGAATCGGAACTATTTTACAGCTAACTCTAATCAATGAATATTTTGTTTTACTTTCATAAAAAAGTAATTTCATTTTGAGGAGGTAATTGTAAAAGCAACTAAATACATTTTGACGCAGAGTTCCAAGGCAGTCTGCTGAGAAAAAAGGATACAGATATGGACTTAACGAACAATTTGCTAACAGCTATTTTTGGAGCTAAATCAATAACTCTGACCGTTTTGAATCATTATTACGATGAAATACGTGACGACTTGCCGGAGGATGACATGGTAAAATATTTAAGAGAATTATGTTCAGAATTAAATATTTCAGACTTGGGACTGGATCTTTTGGCGCAAATCCTGCAAGCTTTGAATGAATTTAGAAGAAATCGAAGCGAAGAAATTACTCAAGAGAAATTCGACTTGATTTCGCAAACTTGCAAAGCTTATGTGAATTGGGCTTTCTCAAGTTTCGAATGCTTTGAAAAATCGGAAGATGGAACATATACGTATTCTCCAAATTCCTGATCCTAAAGCGTTGTTAACGCTGTAGTTCCCTCTGACTTGGGATCACTGAAGAAACACAGTTCCGCGTCAGCTAGTGTTAATGTAGATTTTTCAAATCGCACAAAAAATATAGATAATTATAAATATGACGACAAAGGAAATATTATAGAAAAAACTAGTTACAAGTTGTAATTTGGTGATACTATGATGGAGTATGGATTTTAGTAAGGTAGAGAGAAGAATCGTTGATCAGGTTGACCTCAAATTGAAGGAGTTTGGGTTTCGATTATACAAAGTCGACCTGCAGCGGGAGCACTACGCTAACTTTATTCTTGAAAGAGAAGATCGTCATTTTATTTTCGGAATTCGGTTTTTACATTATTCTTCTGAAATTGGTATAGAACCTAAAATACTCGTTAGCTACAATCGAGTAACGGAAATAGTTAAGAAAGTCATTGGTTGGGAATCAGAATATTACCACGGTTGGCTGGCTATATCTGCTCGGATTGGGGATTTGATTAATCCGAAAAATAGTGATGGCTTTTTTAATGATAATGATTGCTTGCAAATTGATTTTAAGCCGACAGAAAATGAGATTGAAAAAGCGATTTCTAAACTCATGAAGAAGTATTTTCATATTGGCGCGTTGAACTTCATTGAAAAGACCAACACACTGGAGAAAGCAGAGTGTTTGGCGAATGAATGGGTACTTAAATCAGATGAAAGAATAAATCGCTTGGCATACTTTGGTCATATTCCTTGGCAAATTACAACAGGCATTATTTTGGCTAAGCTAGTGGATAATCCAAATTATGATCAGTTACTTGAGCGATACAATTCATATGCTAAGAACTTAGATCCGGAGGAGAATGAGTGGATAAAAGACTTCTACGCATTTAGTGAATATTTTAGAAACCCTAATTGGCAGTCTACTATTTAGAGGTTTATATACAAGTGTAAATATGAAAACTAAGAAACTCTTACATGCTACCCCGAATTGAATTATTGAACGAAAAGAAATTAGTGGGCATGCACCTGTCCATGAGTTTTGCTGATTACCGAATAGGTGAGTTATGGAAAGGTTTCGCGCCAAGACGCAAGGAGATAACAAATCATATATCGAATGATTTAATTTCGATGGTGGTTTACAAACCAACCCATTTTGCAGACTTTAAACCAACAAATGAATTTGAAAGATGGGCTGCTGTTGAAGTGTCAGACTTTAACACCCTGCCTACCGGTATGGAGACTTTCTTATTACCGGGTGGTCTTTATGCTGTTTTTCATTATATAGGTTCCAGTACGGACACTTCGATATTTCGATATATTTTAGGAGATTGGCTGCCAAGTTCAAACTATATGTTAGACGACAGGCCTCATTATGAAGTGTTGGGAGATAAATACAAAAACAATGATCCGACATCCGAAGAAGAAATTTGGATACCGGTAAAACCGAAGAATACCACTCAGCACTTCGTTTAATTTTTCTCAACTTTTAGGAGCAGATCTTTTAATGTAATGCCAGCAATAAATATCCATTCTTTCAACTTAGATTACTATTCCGGCTATGAGGGAGAAAACGAGGTGCGATTTTACGCGAACCCTAAAGAAATAGAATTTAGGATGAATGTAACCAACCATGTTGCAGGTTATATGAGTGAAATCCAATTAAATCAAGGAGAGCAAGGAATCTATCATTTTAGTTTGTGGGATGGATACTTTGATTCATTGATGAGACAGATGTTTGAAATCGAAACGGAATATTCGAGACTGCCGGAATTTATTCGGAATTGGAATGAAAGTAAAGGATGGTGCGATAGCTTGATAGATATTGACTTAATCTCTTCGCAAGACCTGAATTGGTTTATTGAAAAAATAGACATTGTTACTAGAAATGTGAAGGTAAATTCGGAGTGGGGTACTTTGAATTATGACTGTTATAATAACTTGAACAGGTTTTTACAATTTGTGAAATTGAATGACTGGGAGTTAAGAATATGTAATGAGTAAACTTATTACTATTGGCATACCAGTGTGTTGATCTGTATTAATTAGTTAGACTTTCTTCTCCGAAGAGTCTCCCGCCTCGGGGACTCTGCGAGAAATCTTTAATTGCTAAACGACTAAGAGTTCACTACTTAAAAACCGATAGGTTACATTTTAATTTTAATTGACGCGAACTAATATCATGGCGACTGACGACAAGAATTTATGGCGAGAAAGATGGCTTGCTTGCGTAAACGAATTAACTTCGTTTGATCTTCAAAAAAGTGCTTGGCTTGACAAGACCAATACAAATCCGCATTGGTCATTTGTTGAATTTCTGAGTAGTTATTTTGACGACTTAGGTATTGAAGATAGTTATGAATATCCGCTTGAAAGGGGTTGGCTGACCAGACAGGAGTTTGAAATAATCAAAGACTGGCACGAAACTTTGATTAATTACCGCTCACCCCAATATGAAGACTATAACCATGAAGCAATCTTGAACGACCCTTCTTGGCTAGCTATTTTACAAAAAGGACTTGACGTAAAAAATAAATTAGCTTTAACTTTAACTGAAATAGAAGGGAAGATATTGACTACGGATATTCAGTTAAAGAGTACACCTGCTCCATAGCGTCTTCGTCTCTTGACTGTTTAGAAATCTAAATCCTTTGGTAGTTGCCGACACAATAGAATGCTTTGATTAAATTAGCCTGACAAATAGAATAAACTAAGAGAATATGAAAAGAGTGATTTACGCATTGGCATTTCTGCTGTTGGTAGCTTGCGGAAAGGAAAAGCAAGATAATCGGCTGGAGTTATTGGATAAGTTTATGCAAGGGCAAGCTGCCTATTTTAAGTTCAATGGAAATGTGCTGGTGGCCGAAAAGGGAAATGTCATTTACCAGAAATCCTTTGGTGTACGAAATTTCTACACACAAGAACTACTCAATGACACGACTGTCTTCGAACTGGCTTCGGTCAGTAAGCAGTTTACCGCGATGGGTATTTTGCTACTTGAGAAACAAGGAAAATTAAAGTTAACCGATTCACTGCGATACTATTTTCCGGAACTTCCTTACAACAATATATCATTGCATCACTTGTTGACCCATACTTCCGGGTTGCCCGATTATGAGTCAACCATGTATGCCAAATGGGATCATCAGAAAATAGCTTTTAATAATGATATGATTCGTTTCCTGTCACAAGAAAAGCCGCTCGTACATTTTAAACCGGGCACGAAGTGGGAATATAGTAACACCGCTTATGCCATCTTAGCCAGCATCATCGAGAAAGTTTCGGGCACCACCTTTAAAGATTTTCTGGCTGTAAATATTTTTACGCCTTTGGGGATGATGCACACACGCGTCTATAATACAAGAAGAAGTGGAGAGCGTTTAGAAAATTATGCGTATGGTTTTGTTTGGTCAGATAGCTTGAAGCAACAAGTGTTACCGGATTCTTTGCCGGACTATGACTATGTCTATTTCCTGGATGGGATTCAGGGTGATGGTGTGGTCAATTCAACGACAGGAGATTTATTAAAGTGGGATAGAGGATTGGCGAGTAAAACATTAATTGGTGAGGCAACCGTTACGAAAATGTTTTTTCCTCACGCGCTTTCAGACAGCATTGCAAAGATTTATTATGGATACGGTGTATTTGTAG
>JABFSO010000007.1 GCA_013140555.1 Cyclobacteriaceae bacterium
ATCTAATGCGCGGCAATACGGCCCATAACTTCCTTTAGCATTTGCTAATTGATTTACAATCGCGCCTGCATCTACCAGCCATGAAATGAAACAACAATCAGCCCACGTGAAAGTAGGGTAGTTGAAAATATTTGAATATTTGGATTTGCCAGAGATAAGGTCTTCTATCATTTGCTCGCGCGATTTGCCGAGCGTTTCAGCTGCACTGTAAAGTAATTGCGCATGCCCTACTTCATCTTGCACTTTTGCCATCAATGCCATTTTACGTTTGAAACCAGGCGCTCGTGTAATCCATGTGCCTTCTGGCAACGCACCGATGATCTCGCTATGTCCGTGCTGCTCGATCATGCGAATCAATTGCTTGCGATAGAGCTGCGGCATCCAGTCTGTGGGCTCGATTTTTTCACCGCGTTCTATACGCGCTTCAAATGCAGCCAATAAGATGGGATCTTCCTGCGCTACGCTGTCTGTTTTGATGCCCTCAAATGTATTTCCGCCTCCGTACATATGTCAAATTTGTTAAAGTGTAAAGATTGTCGGACTACACCCTAACAATCGTTTGCAATTTAACAAAAGAAGTAACCAAGATGTTACTCTTTTTTGATTTTGGGCCGAACTTTTAAGCCTTCCGAATGTCCTTGGTGAGAAAGGGCCTTTTGTATGTCGTTTCTGGCTATTTGCGGGCGGACCGTTGCGGGGCATCCAAGGCACCAGCTTGGCAGACCTCATAGATTTTGGCACCACATTGAGCACACTTTCCGGGTAACTCTTTGCTGAATGGGCTATAGATCTTTTGCCCGCACTGTGGATGCTTGGCATAACCTATAAAAAGATTCGAAATCACGTTGCTGATTTTGGTCGATATGGGGATTGACATAGGGGTGTGATTAGTGATTCTTAAGGGTGATTCTTTTGTCGTTAAAAAGAATCGATACACAATGATAAAGAATCGATCGGCCCACTACGATTTGATGTTGAGTTTGACGGGAATTTGTAAATGATTGGTGAAGTAGGTCAGCTTTGGTCGGAGATTCCTCTACTTAAAGCGTGCCATGAAGGTATCATAGCTGTTGCGGGCCAGGGGTATTTTTTCCTGACCAATCAGAATGTGGTGATTCGAAACGGCATTGACATGATTTAAATTAACTGCATACGAACGATGGGCACGAACGAAATTAGAGTCGTTTAATTCGGTAAGCAATTTTTCCAGGCTACTGCGCAAAAGGTAGGTTTTGGTAAGTGTCTTGATCTCCACATAAACATTGTCGGTCTTTAACCACAAAATATCCGCAGTATTCAGTTTGACAGTTTGATAGCCACTCTTAAATGTAAAAAATGAATGATGCGCACTTCTGGCTTTTACAATTTCGAGTGTAGCCATTAAGTCTGGCTGCGAAAATGGTTTGATCAGATACGCTTCCGGTTTTAATGCAATAGCTTCCTGAATGGTTTTCTTATCGGCATAAGAGGTAAGAAAAATAAAAGGAATGTGATACTGTGATATGATTTCTTGCGCCACATCTATTCCATTTTTCCCTGCTCCTAAATTTATGTCAAGAAGGGCGAGGGTGATGGTCGGGTGTTTTTTTAATTGTTCTAATGCATCGTTGTATGAACGTGCGCTGGCTACCACTGTGTGACCCAAATCATGGAGCATTTCCCGCAACATTTCCGAAATGAGAAGTTCATCCTCTACTACCAGTATGTTAAGCACGCGCTTCATTGGGTACTTCAATTGTAAAAACGGAATGATTTTCTTCGCGGTGGTACCGGATGTTTCCTTGTACCTGATCGGCCATGATGTGCAACAGCTTGAATCCAAAATTTCCCTGCAATGCATCGAATGCTCGAGTAAGGCCTACTCCGTCATCCATAAAGGTTAGTATGAATGAATGATTTGCTTTTTCGATGGCAACATGAATGGCGCCTTGCGCTCGTCCAACAAATGCATGTTTAAAGGAATTGGTGGCAAGTTCATTTACCATCAGCCCTAAAAAAAGAGCTGTTGAAACATCCATGTCTATACTTTGGCCCTGGTACGTGATCTTTACAGGAAAACCGGTGGTTCGCTTGGTGATTTCCAATTCGGTAATCAACTGTTGAAGAAAATGAAAAAAGTCCAGCCGCTCATTTTCCGTTGCTTCATACATATTTTGGTGAATCAATGCCATGGAGTGTATTTGTTGCTGGCATTCGATCAATGCTTCTTTCACATTTTGATCGGGCGAGGATTTGGCTTGTAAATAGAAAAGACTTTTCAGTGTGGTTAAGTTGTTTTTTACCCGATGATGTACCTCTTTTAGTAAAGTTTGTTTTTGCTCCGTGGTTCTCAGCAGAGCAGTATTCGTAACCGTCAGTTGATGATTTTTGATATTGATTTTGCGGTTCATAAAAATAGCAACCGTGGCGACCAGCAGCAGCCCAATGGTGATGATCAGAATGGTATTGCGCTGATAGTTGCTTTTTATAGTTTCGTTTTTTGCCTGATCCGTTTCCTGACGTTGCTTTTCGAGAAGTGCCTCCTTTTGTGCAGTTTGATAGCGAATTTGAAGCCCTGCAAGTTTGGCCGAGGATTCTTTTTCACGAATTAGTTGTGAAAGTTTTTTTGCTTTCGTCATGTATTCATAGGCTTTGGCTGTGTTGCCATTCTTGATATATAGTTCTGCAAGCGTGGAAAACAATGCTTCATTAAAATAAGGATCGTTTAATAGGAGCCCTTCAGCTTTATGTAAATAGCGACTGGCTTCTTTAATCTTATCAAGTTGCAAATAGCATTTTCCCAGATGGTGGCAAACATGCGAAAGGTCGATTTTTTCAACGCGTGCTTCCCATAATTTTTCGGCCATTTTACCAAAGTAAAAACAGCTATCTACTTGTTGGGCTTTCCAAAAATAAGAAGACAAGTGGAACCAGTTGAAGGCCATCGAAATCGAATCTTTGTTTGCCGAAGCCATCTTCTCCGCTTTTTTTAAATACGAGTATGCTTGTCTCCAATCTTCGGTTTCAACCAGAAATTTGCCGTAGCCACGCAAACTGTATTCTACCATAATA
>JABFSO010000012.1 GCA_013140555.1 Cyclobacteriaceae bacterium
ATAATCATGAGCTATTTTGATCATCGCCTCCATTTTTTTGCGGAGTGCTTCACTCGAACTACCATAAAAGCTAGAGTGAAACTAGTAGTGAAACCAAACTCCCTGACTTTCTACAAAATCAATTTCATCTGGCATTTCTTTTTTGACGATCATTTGAAGCATCCGGTGAATGGAAACGGGATTGTAAACCGTACCAAATGGATTGCTTAGAGTATTAAATTTATTGGCGGTCAGGTAGTTGCCTATCACATCGGCAAAACAGGACCCAAAGGTTGCCACCGGATCGTGTAGTTGAATAGGGGATGATGGCGTGACAACCAAGTCTGTTTTCCAGTGATTCATCCGGTTAGTTTTTTCGTTCCAGTCAGCTATTATGCAGTCAAAAGTATCTATTTTTAAGCTTCTGATTACCGATATTCCACTACTATGTTATCTCAAGCTGAAATCGAAAAAATACCAACCCGTGTTTTTCAAACTTCTGAGGAGGCCTCTGTTTTTGTGGCCAATGAAATTGCCTCTTTAATAAAAGCTAAACAAGCCGAAGGTAAACCGTGTGTCCTGGGGCTTGCAACCGGATCAACACCCACGCGTGTATATTCTGAGTTGATTGCACTTCATAAGAAGGGATTAAGTTTCAAAAATGTGATCACCTTCAATCTGGATGAGTATTACCCGATGCTCCCCAATTCATTGCAAAGTTATGTTCGTTTCATGAACGAGCACTTATTCAATGAACTGGATATTCCGAAAGATAATATTCACATTCCGGATGGCACGTTGCCGAAAGAGAAGGTAGCAGAGTTTTGTAAAAACTACGATGCCCAGATCGAAGCATTAGGTGGCATCGATTTGCAAATATTAGGTGTCGGGCGAACAGGACATATTGGTTTTAATGAGCCAGGCTCTTCCGAGCGCACCACCACTCGCATGATCACTTTAGATCAAGTAACACGCATTGATGCAGCCAGCGATTTTTATGGTGAAGAGAATGTGCCTTCGAAAGCAGTTACGATGGGAGTGGGGACAATCATGAAGTCAAAGCGCATTATTATGATGGCGTGGGGCGAAGGGAAAAGTGCGATTGTAAAAAAAGCAGTTGAAGGTCCCATCACCGATCAAATTCCTTCTACTTTTTTGCAAAGACATCCCAATACATTGGTGATTTTGGATGAGGCTGCTTCTTCCAATCTCACAGCAGTAAAAACACCTTGGCTGGTAGACACCTGTGTGTGGGATGACAAGCTCATTCGCAAAGCAATTGTATGGTTGTGCCAGCAAGTGAAAAAGCCAATTTTAAAGTTGACCAATCATGATTACATGGAGCATGGCATGGGCGATATTCTGAATGAATTCGGAACGGCCTATCAAGTGAACATCAAAGTTTTTAATCAGTTGCAACACACCATCACCGGTTGGCCCGGAGGAAAACCTAATGCAGATGACTCGCACCGGCCAGAACGCGCCACACCATTTCCAAAACGCGTGATCATTTTCAGTCCGCATCCGGATGATGATGTGATTTCAATGGGCGGTACTTTTATCCGGTTAGTTGATCAAGGGCACGAAGTGCATGTAGCCTATCAAACTTCCGGTAACATTGCCGTGTTCGATGATGATGCCATTCGCTTTGCCGATTTTGTTCGAGACTTTGATGTGTCTTTCGGTTTAGATAAAGAGGAAGGAGAGGAGTTCTACAAGAAAGTGGTGAAAGACATCAAAGAGAAAAAGCCGGGCGATGTAGATAGTCCGGAGGTAATGAAGATCAAAGGATTGATTCGCAGAGGAGAAGCAAAAGCGGGTTGCCGCTACACGGGTATTCCCGATTCGCAGGCGCACTTTTTAGATATGCCGTTTTATGAAACAGGCGCGGTGAAGAAGAAACCTTTGGGCGAAGAAGACATTCAGATCATTGTCGACTTGATTGAGAAAATCAAACCGCATCAAATTTATGCAGCGGGAGATTTATCCGATCCACACGGAACACACCGTGTATGTTTAGCTGCTATTTTCCAAGCGGTTGATCGTTTGAAGAATAAAGAATGGATTAAGGATTGTTACCTCTGGCTCTATCGTGGTGCATGGCAAGAGTGGGATATCGACCAAATTGAAATGGCGGTACCGTTGAGTCCGGATGAATTGATGCGCAAGCGCAGAGCCATCTTCAAGCATCAATCGCAGAAAGACAGTGCCGTGTTTCCCGGCAATGACAAGCGCGAGTTTTGGGTTCGAGCAGAAGATCGCAATCACGCTACCGCGCAAGGATATAATGAATTGGGCTTGGCTGAGTACGAGGCGATGGAGGCATTTGTGAGATATAAATTTTAATTCGAAATAATGAAGCATTTGGTTTCCTGGAATGTAAACGGCATTCGCGCGATTGTAAAAAAAGGTTTTATTGAAAGTGTGCGTGCCATGCAACCCGATGTATTGTGCCTACAAGAAACCAAAGCGGCTAAAGAAGAAACCTTATTGGCATTGGAACTATTGCCCGAGTATAAATCGTATGCCAATTCATCCAAGGCGCGCAAAGGATATTCGGGAACAGCGATCCTTTCGAAGGAAGACCCGCTGCACGTTACGTACGACATGGGTATTGAAGAGTTTGATCAGGAAGGGCGTGTGATTGCTGCGGAGTTCAGTAATTATTTTGTAGTGACAGTTTACACTCCAAACTCCGGATCGGAGTTGGCACGCTTGGACTACCGACAAACGTGGGACGATGCTTTTCGCGAATACTTGTTGTGGCTGAACAGACGCAAGCCGGTGATAGTGTGTGGCGATTTTAATGTGGCGCACCAACCGATTGACTTATCACGCCCAAAAGAGAACTACAATAAATCAGCCGGCTACATGCAGCAGGAGATCGATGGATTTTCCAAATTGCTAGATGCAGGCTTTACCGATACCTTCCGCCATCTCT
The DNA here is from genome assembly GCA_013140555.1 of Cyclobacteriaceae bacterium. GTDB lineage: Bacteria > Bacteroidota > Bacteroidia > Cytophagales > Cyclobacteriaceae > ELB16-189. The sequence continues at coordinate 2,921 of JABFSO010000012.1, forward strand.
ATCCCGACACCGTAAAATTTTCGTATTGGAATCAGGTGATTTTTGGTCGGGATAAAAACATTGGTTGGCGCATCGACCATTTCTTAACACCTCCTAAATTGTTGCCAATGGTGAAAGATGCACTTATCTACAACGAATACCTCGGTTCAGATCATTGTCCGGTGGGGCTGAAGATTGAGATTTAGTTCAATCGAACCCCTATCTTTTCATCAAAGCCAATTCGCTTAATTGGAAACCGGTTTTAATTACAAAAGGAGAATGGTAAGGGCTCCGTCCATTCTCATGCAATGGATTCCACAGAAGCATAATAGAAGCATTTACTTTGGTGTGTACCCGAAAATTTTCTTGGTGATTTGGTTTGCAAGGTATGTTACGCATCTGTTCAATGCGTAGAACAAATGATGCACTCATAACTTTTTCTTTCGCTGATTCATTTAGACACGTTAATAGAAAAGCTAAAAACGATAACCAATACTTAGGGCTGCCCAAGGTAAAAACTTAGTTGGGGGTTCATCATTGAAATAACTTTCCCTGTAAAGAAACCGATAAAAGCATGAGAACCCCGCCCGGTAAAACATTCTTTTATCTGCCTTCTGATATCGATAACCAACGAAGCCTGTTCCCAAAATTACATTTACTCTTTTAACAGAATTATTACTTAAAGTTTCGGAGCTATTAGCAAGTAGTAACCCTGCATCAATTTCAAAATGATGACTTTTCTTGCCAAAGATTTTACCAAAGGTAAGAGGGAATGCTATGGTGCGGGGTGGTAGATAAGTAAAGCCTACTCTGGCTAAAAGGCCATGCGGCAATTGTCTTTCATAGTTTAACGAGTACAAAGCCCCACTGCCACCTAACTCTAAAAAGCCTCCGTTTTTGTAGTTGCTTTGTGAGAAGCCGCTTACTCTGATCATTAAAAAAGTAAGCAGAAATACTATTTTTAGGTTCATCGTGGTACAGCGTAGATTTTTTTGTGAATTTTTTTTCGTGACAAGTTAGCTTTGAGCGGCATAAAAAGGGCATTCCGAAACTCAAATTATGACTTCCGTCAGACAGATTCTTGCCTTCCAATTCGTTGCGAATATTGTTAAACTCAGGTTAGCTCCAATCGATTCGTTCCAAATGATGCGAGACGATCGCATCAAATTCATCCATTGCTTCTAAGCTACCCGCTCAATCTGTGCGCCTAGCTTTTTCAAGCGACCTTCGATATCCTGGTAGCCACGATCAATCTGTTCTACATTCGAAATTTCACTTTCACCGGAAGCGGAAAGCGCTGCGATGAGCAAAGCAACTCCGGCACGAATGTCGGGTGATGACATTTTGATGCCGCGAAGTGATTGCTTCCGATCTAAACCCATGATGCTCGCGCGATGCGGATCGCACAAAATAATTTGCGCCCCCATGTCGATCAGTTTATCGACAAAGAACAACCGGCTTTCAAACATTTTTTGGTGAATGAGTACATTGCCTTTGGCTTGCGTGGCTACTACCAATACAATACTCAATAAGTCCGGTGTAAATCCCGGCCAAGGTGAATCCGCAATAGTCAGGATGGAGCCATCAATAAACGTTTCTATTTCGTAACGCTCTTGAGCTGGGATATGAATATCATCTCCTCTGAATTCCATTTTAATTCCCAGTCTGCGGAAGATTTCCGGAATGATCCCCAACATATTGATGCGACAATTTTTGATCGTCACTTCGGATTGTGTCATGGCGGCCATGCCGATGAAACTACCAATCTCAATCATATCGGGTAGGAGGGTGTGCTCCGTGCCGTGTAGTTTTTCTACGCCTTCAATCGTCAAGAGATTGGAACCAATACCGCTGATCTTCGCGCCCATGCGATTGAGCATGGAGCACAATTGTTGCAAATAAGGTTCGCACGCGGCATTGTAAATGGTTGTAGTGCCTTTTGCGAGCACCGCTGCCATTACAATGTTAGCTGTGCCAGTAACAGAAGCTTCATCCAATAACATGTAGCATCCTTTCAAATGAGATGCATCGATGTTGTATAAATTTTCGTTGGCGTTGTAATTGAATTTGGCTCCCAGATTTTGGAAACCGATAAAGTGCGTATCCAATCTGCGTCTTCCAATTTTGTCGCCACCGGGTTTTGGAATATTGGCTTGACCATAACGAGCCAAGATGGGCCCGAGTAACATTACCGATCCGCGCAAAGCGGCTGCTTTCTTGCGATAGCTATCCGTTTTTAAATAGTCGGTGTTTACGTTGGCAGCTGTGAAGCGATAGGAACCAACTCCTAACTTTTCCACGACACAACCTAAATCTCCAACTAACTCAATCAGCTTGTTGACATCGACAATGTCTGGAATGTTATGAATGGTTACGGGTTCTCCGGTAAGTAGCGGAACACAGATAACTTGCAGTGCTTCGTTTTTGGCGCCTTGAGGGGTAATCTCTCCTTTTAGTTTTTGCCCTCCTTTGATTTTGAAGGAACTCATTGATCTCTTCTACGGTGTGGGTTATTTCCTCTTCTATTTTTATTGAATCGCGGGTTGCGATTGCGATTGTCTCTGCCTCCTTCACGATTGTCATTACCGCCATTTGGCCTGGGATTTTTTCGTTCGCGATAGAGTTTCTCAAACAAATTGTCTTCGCGTACTTTATCCAAATTCAACGTCAACTTTCCTTGCGACATGATCTGAAGATCTTTTACGATCACCGAATCATCCAACGTCTCTTTATTCCAGTTACTGTAGAATGTTTTCATCAACTTGCCGAGGTAGATCGTTGCTTCTTCACGCTCAGCCGGATCTTCTTTTTTGATGGCTTCTTTGATTAGGCGCTCCACATTTTTTCCGTAGTGCTTGAAACGCACTTCGCTTTGCGGATACTCCATTTTTCTCGGTTTCTTGAAAAGGATGGTGCGATCCGGAGTAGTAAATGGATTGTCAATATCGAGATTAAAGTCTGCAATGATGTAAAGGTCATCCCACATACGTTGTGGATTTTCGTGTGCCTCTTTCACCACAGGCGCTAATTGCTTGATTAACTCAATCAGCGTGGTAGCCATTTTGGTTCTTTTCTCCTTTTCGGGAATGGTGCGAATGTAGTTCACCAGTTTTTGCACGTTGCGACCGTACTCTTTCAGAATGATCCCTTCGCGTTGTGTGTTGTATTCTCCTATCACTGAGGAATTAGATTTCATCGATTATTGGTTTGATAACTCAATCTTATATTGAAAACTTACTTTTTGTGCTTTTGGGAATGTGCTTTCGAATGCTGAAGACATTGACCTGGAACTTGTCTGTCTTTTACTCGGTTTGGCACTTATCAATTTTGATGTATTTTCAGCTTAGCAAAGCTAAGTAATAAAGTCTTCTCACCAAAATCCGCAAATTGAATCTTCGCCTTGCGTTCAGCGCCCTGTACTTCCAGGTTTACTACGGTGCCAAATCCAAATTTCGGATGCTCTACCTTCATGCCCACTGCCAGCCCTCGCGTATCGCTGGGGGTAAAATCAGCTGCCGGTTTGTAAGCCGTAGGCTTGGCTACGGGCTGTGAACTCACCGACTTCTTCATGCCGCTCACAAAACTTTTTGCAAAGTTTGGATTGGGGGCACTTGATTCGGAGTTCACAAACTTATTGCTCACTTTAATGAATCGCTTATCGACATCATCCAAAAAGCGACTCGGCTCGCAGTTCTTCAATCGCCCAAATCGATAACGCGTGAGTGCATACGATAGAAAAAGTTTTCGTTGTGCGCGAGTAATGGCTACGTAAAAAAGTCTGCGCTCTTCTTCTAATTCCGCACGGCTACTCAACATCATTTGCGAAGGGAACAGATCTTCCTCCATCCCAACAATGTAAACATTCTTAAACTCCAATCCCTTCGCCATGTGGATGGTCATCAGAGTTACCTTATCGGGATCGTTGTCTTTGTTTTCATCCTGCCCGGTCACGAGTGACACCTCTTGCAAAAAGGCACCCAGACTTTTGTCTTCTTTTTCAGGATCGTCTACATATTCTTTAATCGCGTTGAGCAACTCCTGCACGTTTTCATACCGACTTAAACCTTCCGCAGTTTTGTCCTCATACAATTCTTTCAACAAGCCGGACGCTTTAGCGATCTCCGCTGCAGATTCATACGCATCTTTGTTTTGAATTTCGATGGCGAATCGTTTGATCTTCGTTACAAAATCATCGATAGGGCCCGAAGCCCTGCCACCCAGAAAGGAGGCTGCATTTTGTACTACTTCCCAAATGGAAATAGCGTGATCGTTGGCAGCTATAATGATCTTGTCAATCGTGGTATCTCCAATACCTCTCTTTGGAAGATTGATGATTCTTCGGAACGAAGCTTCGTCTTGCTGATTGAGCGAGTAGCGAAGGTAGGCGAGTAGATCTTTGATTTCCTTACGTTGATAAAACGAAAGTCCACCCACCACTTTGTACTTGATATTCATTCGCCTCAACGATTCTTCAATGGCGCGCGACTGACTATTCGTACGATACAGCACTACAAAATCGCTGAACTTGTATTGGTGTTGCATCTTCTCTTCAAAAATGGAAGAAGCTACTAACTTTCCTTCTTCGTTATCCGAGACGGATTTAATCAATTCAATCGGAGTGCCTTCGTCATTGGCAGTCCACACATTTTTAGGAAGTTGTGCTTTGTTTTTCGCGATCACGGAGTTAGCGGCTTCTACAATGGTTTTCGTAGAGCGATAGTTTTGCTCCAGTTTGATAATTCGTAAATCGGGATAGTCTTTTTCGAAATTCAGAATGTTGCTGATATCGGCACCGCGGAATGCATAGATGCTTTGTGCATCATCGCCTACTACGCACACATTTTGCCGAACATGCGCCAACTTACGTATGATGAAATATTGGCACAGGTTGGTATCCTGAAACTCATCGACCAATACATAATGGATGCGCTGCTGGTATTTGTTCAACACTTCTAGGTGTTCCTTGAAAAGCTTATCCGTGTTGAAGAGCAAATCATCAAAATCCATCGCGCCAGATTTGAAACAGCGCAGGGCATAGGCTTTGTAAATGTTTCCGATCTCCGGTCGCATGTTGGCGGCATCATCGGCCATTAAGATGGGATTGGCAATGTATTCCTGCCACGAGATCAGCTTGTTTTTGGCTGAAGAGATTCGATTGTAAACCGTGTTGACTTTATACTGAGCATCGTCTAGACCGAGTTCCTTCACGATTGAACGAAGCAACGATTTCGAGTCATCCGTATCATAAATGGTGAAGTTGTTGGGATAACCCAGATGATGCGCTTCGGCTCGTAGAATGCGGGCAAACACCGAGTGGAAGGTTCCCATCCATAGATTCCGGGCATCGGCACCGACTACCTTTTCAATGCGCTCACGCATTTCGCGGGCAGCCTTGTTGGTAAAGGTAAGCGCCATGATATTGAAAGGATCTACCTGATGCTCTTTGATCAAATTGGCGATACGAAAAGTGAGAACCCGGGTTTTACCCGATCCAGCACCCGCTATCAGCATGCAAGGGCCATCGGTGTTCAATACAGCCTCTAATTGTGGCTCATTCAGGCCATCTAAATAACTATCCATAATTTATCCTGCAAGTTAATATCGACACACAGCAATGAGTAAGAAAATGGGTTTAATTTTATGCTTTTATTGGAGAAAATTGCCTGACTTGAGGGATTAAAAGCGAGGATTGAATTGAAGAAGAATATTATATGAGACCGGAGTTTTTAACCACCACCAAAAAAGAGTCGTTTACCACCTGGAAATTCCGGACGCTGATGAATTGGTATCCGATGTATTTCGGTACCGGAGGTAAGATTCTATTTTGGGCATCTGATTTTCTGGAGGTACATCTGCGCCTTCGACTTAACCCGTGGACGTACAATTATGTGGGCACCATCTTTGGAGGAAGCATGTTTGCAGCTTCTGATCCATTTTACATGCTCATGCTCTTCCGAGCGCTAGGTTGCAACTATGTAGTTTGGGATAAGTCGGCCAACATCCGGTTTAAGAAACCAGCCCGCGAAACTCTTTACACCCGTTATTTTATCTCTACAGAAGACATGGAGGCAATCAGGCAAGAAGTGAAGGAGAAAAATGAAGTTACTCGGACTTTTGTCATTCAGTGGAAGGATAAAAAAGGCGTGGTGCATGCAGAAATTGAGCGCGTGTGTTACATTGCCGACAAAGCGCACTACCAACAAAAGAAAGGTGATAGTCAACGCGCCAAATTGGAATTTAAATTAAATAGAAATGATTAAAGTAGGAGAGGTTTTAGTTTCAGACGACATCCGCGATGTGGAGTTTGTTTGTCATCTCGAAAAATGCAAAGGAGCTTGCTGTGTGGAAGGTGATTTGGGTGCTCCGTTAGATGAAGATGAGCTGCCCATCATGAACGAAATTCAGGAGCAAGTAAAACCCTACCTGACACAGGATGGACTAAAGTCGATTGAAGAACAAGGTGCGTATATCTTAGATGAAGATGGCGACTACTCAACACCTACTATTGCCGGACGTGAGTGTGCCTATGCGCACTACAATGCAGAAGGCATATTGAAGTGTGGTATTGAACAGGCTTACCTCGATGGAAAGATCAGCTACCGCAAACCTATTTCTTGTCACTTGTATCCGATTAGAATAACCAAAAACAAAAAGGGTTTTGAAGCAGTCAATTACCACAAGTGGAGCATCTGTTCTGCTGCCTGTTCTTTTGGCAAATCTTTGCAAGTGCCATTGTATAAATTTCTGAAAGACCCGCTTATCCGCAAATACGGAGAAGGATGGTATCAGGAGTTGGTGGAGAAAGTGGAGGCCAAGTCTTAACTCAAATCTTAGCTTTTAGATTCGATCATTTTCTTATCAGTGGGCGTACTCACCGAGTGAAGTAATCCGAGCGAGCTAATCAATACCAGATTTTTGATAATGTATTGACCTACCAACGTCAACGAAAATGGTGCTGCGGTAAAGGAGGTAGCTGGCAAAAGAATCAAAGGTGTAAACGTAAAGATCAAGTGCACAAATGCTGCTTTAATTACAACACGTTGAAAGATACCTGCAATCAATAGTATGCCAACCAGACTTTCCCAAATCGCTAATAAGAGGAGGGAAGTGTTGCTATCGATCCAATGAAAAGTAAGTAGCTCAATGGTGTTTTGTGCCAATGCTTCTGCGGGACTTACTCCCGCGAAAAACTTCAACACACCAAACCACAAATAGATTACGCCCAGGCTGATCCGAAGCAGCTTGATCCAGATTTGTACTTGTTTATTCATTGCTCACTATTTAAATCGAGCGGAAGATGCGCGCAATGTCTGATTAAAAGAATGACTTTGGTCAGGTTGAGAAAATGGAAGGCAACAAAAAAGCCCCTGATCTCTCAGAGGCTTTTGGTAGATTAAATTTGTAAGCTTATTCAGCTACTACATTTACAGTTACGGTGTGTTTCACCTCTTTGTGTAAATCTAAGTGTGCTGTGTAAGTGCCCAATTGCTTAGGTTGATCTTTGAAGCTGATCTTCTTACGATCCACATCAAAGCCTTTTGCCTTCAAGGCGTCAGAAACTTGAACCGCAGTAACGGCTCCGAAAATTCTTCCACTTTCTCCAGCTTTCGTTCCTAATTCAATAGTCAACTCACCAATTTTAGCAGCCAATGCTTCTGCATCTTGCTTTACTTTAGCAGCTTTGTGCTGCTAAAGTAAAGCAAGATGCAGAAGCATTGGCTGCTAAAATTGGTG
>JABFSO010000278.1 GCA_013140555.1 Cyclobacteriaceae bacterium
ATATCGTTTACGACTTCACAAATAGCGCACTTCACGCTAATCTGGATACGTATGTGAATATTGGAGGTGTATTGCGAGGAATTGGTCCTGAAGGATTGGCCGGTTCCGCTGTATTGCACTTTGCACTCGATGAATGGTACATCTACATTGGTACACCTCAGCAACGCATTGGTTTGAATTTTATCGGTATGGTGCAAGCAGGAGCATACTTCATGGTGGGCACTTACTTACCCGGCATGCCACCACCGCCACAAACAGTTTCGGATATCCTTGGCGGAATGGATTTGGATTTTATGCGCAACGAAAATGCGTTGGCAAATGGAGGTGGCTTTGCATTTGGCGCGAGCTTAGAAGTTAAAACTCCACGGATTGAGGTGATCATCTTCTACGGACAATTCAGTGCAGGCCTAGGTTTCGATGTGATGTTAAAAAATTACGGCAGTGCCCGATGTGTCGGTGGAGGACCGATAGGCATTAATGGTTGGTATGCCTCAGGGCAAGCGTGGGCTTATTTTCAGGGAAGCATCGGTGTTTTTGTAGACCTCTGGTTTATCAAAGGTGAATTTGAAATTTTACGAATTGGTGCAGCGGCTGTATTACAAGCTAAGTTGCCTAATCCATTCTGGATGCGTGGTGTAGTAGGAGGGCAATTTTCAATTTTAGGTGGATTGATTAAAGGCGATTGTAAGTTTAGCATTACGATCGGAGAGGAGTGTAAAATAGAAGGAGTTAGCTCTGTTACAGGTGTAAAAGTGATCGCTGATGTTAAACCACAATCATCAGACGGAGAAGTGGATGTGTTCACTACACCTCAAGCTGCTTTTAATTTGGCAATTGATAAAGATTTTGATATGCTCGATCTGGATGGTAACTACAAAGCCTACCGGGTGAAATTGGGAAGCTTCAAAGTTACTTCCAATGGAAAAGATATTGCCGGCAACTTGCAATGGAATGAAAGCAAAGATGTAGCCTTATTTACCCCGGATGAAATCTTACCACCTCAATCTACAATTAAAGTTCTTGTAAAAGTTTTGTGGGAGCAAAAAGTAAATGGCTCGTGGCAATCGATGATGGCAGGTGGCAAGCCCGAAGGCGAGGAAGCGAAAACCGAATTTACGACAGGTGTTGCACCCGATTATATTCCGGAAAGTAATGTTTTGTATAGTTATCCGCAGACTGCGCAACACAACTTTATGAAAAATGAATATCCGCAAGGATATATGAAATTGAAAGTTGGGCAGAGTTATCTATTCGAAAAGAAGGAGGGAACAACCAATTATGATATTGTAGCGCGATTCACTCCGGTAGGTCAAATGACTTCTGTTCACGCTCCGGTTGCCTACGCTGCCGGTTTTATTAGTTACAACATGCCCTCCATTCCATCCGACAAAAAGATGACTATACAATTGGTGAAGATACCGCTCACGCAACAACAGGCTGTGGACAAGAATGTGTCTACCACCAATAAACAAATTGCTTCATCCAGTGCGGGCACTGTTACAACTACCAATAAGGAAATTCAGGGAACGGTAACGAAAGTAGAAGAAAAGCGATTGTATGGCACATTCTTCCGCTCGAGTAAGTTCAATTCATTTAATGATAAACTCAATGCGATGGTTGGTTATCGCCCTGCCGCACGCATTATACCCGGTCTTAATATTTTTGAGGCATCGGCAGTAGCTGATTTAAGTGAAGTCTTTGATAAAACAGAATTGGTGGGATTAAATGGTTTAGAGCCATTAGTTCAATTAGAAGCACTTCAGGACAACCCTTGGTACATAGAGAAAATTAAGCCAATGGTTTATGAGTATTACCCGGTAGTACCTAAAATGAATATTTCCTGGCGCAACACATCGTTAGCGGGTGTGCCACCGCTGCGAGGGATTTCTATCAAACAAGATAATGCCCTCACTTTATCAGAGGATGATTTGTTTTCAAGTGAAGCAATCAAGCTTTCAGGTAGAGTGTCATTTGTTTATAGTCTTTCATTCTATGCCTATAAAGATTTTTATGAACTGCGGCAGAAGGCATATGATTTGTATGTAGATAAGAACTTGAATCTGGCTCCTATAGGTGCATTGCGACTGATGACGACCAATTATTCTGATTTAATAGTGGGAGCTTATCGGTATAAAATCGATTACAAATTACCAGGGCTGAATAAAGTCACTACATCCAGAACACTACAAATTGACTGGTAATAAACTATGGTAAGATCAAATTATTGGATTGATTCTTAGGTTAAAAAAACGATATACAACGAAAGTACTTACGATATATCACAAAAAAATAAGCAAAATCAAATCTGTGATTTTGTAATTACCTGATAATTAGTAAGGTAATTTTTGGCACGATGTTTTCTTAAGAGAATGAAAACTAAAACAATTTTCAACTATGAAAAAAAATCTAATCATCGCATGTTTAATGTTGGTAGCTGCAAGTGCTAGCTACGCACAAGAGTTCAAAAAATTTAAAGTAGGCCTTGGCCTTGGCTATGCCATGGGAAGTGGAGAGGGTAGCAGTGGTGGTGTTTTAATTACTGTAGAGCCGGCTTACCGCATTAAAGACAACTTCTCGATTGGATTGAGAATGGAGTCAGCAGCTGTAACGAGAGGTCTTTCTACTTCGGTTACTGGTGCTTCTTTTGATGTTGCCGCCATTGGTTCATATACGTTGAATGGCCAATACTATTTAGGCCAAGGTTCATCTTTCAGACCGTTTGTTGGTGCTGGATTGGGTATTTATTCATTAGCGGCTGTAACAGTAACGGGTAGTTCTACACTTAGTAATGCTGCCGCAGAATCAAGTTTCGGATTTTATCCTAGAGTTGGTTTTGATTATGGTCACTTTAACTTAGCGTTGGACTATAACTTAGTTCCTTCAACAAAAGCAGGTGCAAACGAATATAAGAACAACTACTTAGGTTTCCGTGTGGGCTTCTTCTTTGGTGGTGGAAAGAAATAATAAGTAATATCACAATCAATTGCTGTCGGGCTAATGCCCGGCAGCTTTTTTCATTTACTGAACCATTAGA
>JABFSO010000117.1 GCA_013140555.1 Cyclobacteriaceae bacterium
ATTGCACACCGCTTGTCTACCATTCAAAAAGCAAACACCATTATTGTTTTGGACAAAGGAGAAATCAAAGAATCGGGCAACCACGAGGAGTTGCTGCAAAAAGGGGGATATTATGCTCAACTGCATCAAATGCAGTATAAAGAGGTGATTTGACCGTTGATCGATAATTTTCATCCATTCGACCTAAAAAAGTTATATTTGCTTGAATGCCCCGATTCAAGTACATCCCCATTGTTCTTTTTTGGCTTTTTTTGGCCGTTTATCCGGCTTTTTCGCAAGTCAAGAAAAGTGTGCGAAGTGCGGGCTATGGCATGCCAAAAGTTTCCAGAGGCAAGGCCATGATCATGTGCCCCATTTTTGAAGAGAGTAAATATCCTTATCAGGGCGTTGGTTTTAAGTTGGGCGATCCGTTTGCATTTACCTACAAATTCTATCCCAGTAAACATTGGGCATTTGCCGTGGATGCCGGAACATCCGCCAGCGGATTGTACAATACCTATTACAAAGGAGTTTTCGCCAGCTATCTGCCAGACACACTAAAGAATAAAGATCAGGCTGTAAAATACCTTACTCATCTGATCAATTCAGATTGGTTTCTGGAATCGAAATTTTTGTACCAGTGGGATGCTGAAAAAATCTCCAAGGGCTTGCAACTCTATGCGGGTTTGGGGATGCAGTGGAGAAATGCTTCCATTCAATATGATTATATACGCGACATTGATCGCACGGAAAGTCGTTTTGGTAGATTTAATCAAAATCGATTTACATATGGGGTGGTGGCTTTAGTTGGGTTTGAATATTCCTATTTCACCCTTCCGGTTTCTGCTTTCATCGAAGTAGAGATGTTCACCGATGCCTTTGCTGATCCGGGCTATCAGCGCTTTCAGGGAGGTGTAGGTCTTCGCTACATTTTCTAAATCACAAGATTCATCATTGCTGATCGCAAAGGGTATACGATGTTTCGGTGCGTTGCACCTATTCCAATGCTGACTAATTTCTTCTACAAATGTTAAGCGGCTCGCGAGGTTGCTATGCTTTAAATCTCCAACATTTCTAATCGGTCATACTTTTTCGGGTAGGCCTAAATGAAAGCGCCTTGTTCCTTTTCAGAAACAAGGCGCCTTCGCTTATCCGATCTTATGAATTATCCTTTTCTTAGCACACTGTTCTTTTTGCTGTAGGTAAAGTAGATCACCAATCCGATGGCCATCCAAATAGCTGCTGAAATCAGGGTGTCTGTACCCAAGGAAAATATCATAGCTGAACACACCAACATCCCTAAAATAGGAACCAATGGCACCAAGGGTGTTTTGAAAGGTCTCACTGCCTCCGGGTTTTTAACACGCAATACCCAGATGCCTACGCATACCAACACAAATGCAAACAAAGTACCGAAGCTGGTCAAGTCTCCGGCTACACTGCCCGGAACAAATCCAGCAAACAGTCCTACAAAAATAAATAGCAATGCATTTGACTTGAATGGCGTGCGGAACTTAGGATGGAGTTCGGAAAACACTTTCGGCACCAATCCATCTTTTGACATCGAATAGAAAACTCTTGACTGCCCCATTAACATCACCAAAATCACTGAAGAGAATCCGGCCAAAATTGCTATCGTTACTAATGTGCCGAGCCACTCATAGCCTGGCATGTACGTTTTGATAGCATATGCTACCGAAGCTTCTTTTCCGGCAATCTTAAAATCCTGCCAGTTGGCCACACCTGTTAGTACGTGTGAGAAGAGAACATACAAAATAGTGCAAATCAACAATGAACCTAAAATACCAATAGGCATATCGCGCTTTGGGTTTTTAGCTTCCTGTGCAGCGGTAGAAACGGCATCAAAGCCAATGAATGCAAAGAATACAATTCCAGCACCTCCTAACACACCTCCCCATCCATGTACGTTCCATGCCTCATGGCCGGGAATAGTTTCAGGAATCATAAAAGGAGTATAGTTGGATTCATTAATAAAGCCCCAACCAATCACAATGAAAATGAGAACGATGGCTACCTTAATAAAAACAATCACCGCATTCAATGAAGCAGATTCTTGCGTTCCTTTGATCAGCACCAGCGTAAGGATGACCAGAATAAATAATGCCGGCAAATTGATGATACCGGTCGATCCATCTAAAGCAGTTTCAAAAGGTGAGTGACACAGTTCATACGGAATGACTTTCCCGAATAAACTCCCCAATAAATTATTGAGATACTCGCTCCACGCAATGGACACGGTGGCCGAAGCGAGCGCATATTCCAAAACCAAAGCCCAACCAATGATCCACGCCATGAATTCACCCATCGTGGCATACGCGTAAGCATACGCACTTCCGGCAATTGGAATCATCGAAGCAAATTCGGCATAACACAAACCGGCAAAGGCGCAACCCACCGCTGCTACAATAAACGAAACCATTACAGCGGGTCCTGCAGCAGAAGCGGCAGCATCGGCTGTTCGCACAAAAAGGCCGGCTCCGATAATCGCTCCAATTCCCAAAGCGATCAAATTACCAACGCCTAGGGTTCGCTTTAATCCCTTGCTCGAATCACCCTCTTGTGCCATTAACTGCTCAAGGGGTTTCTTTATAAATAAACTCATGAAAACTTAAGATTAGGTTAATACAATCCCTAAAAGTATAAATAATAATGAATTTTCAACGGATACTTTTTGGTCAGCGGCTTGAGGACGGTAAGGATTGCAAAGAGTTGACTTTTACTTTTTTACCTTGGCGGGATCGAACTTGACTTTTACGAGTACTTCGCTTTCAACGGGTACGTCATCTTCCGTAGTTGCTGTCCATTCGGGGCCCTCTTTTACAAGACGTATTACCTCTTCATCGCATCCACTACCCAAACTTTTCACCACTTTAAATTCATCGAGGGTGCCATCGACACGCACCGTAAAGCGAATAGCCACCTTCCCCTTTACGCGCTTGGCCAATGCCTCTTTGGGATATTGTAAATTGTTATCGAGGTATGCATCATATGCTTTCAGTCCTCCTTCGGGCATCGCTAGCTTGGTGATGGGCGCATGATCCGAATCATCGGTTCGCACTCCGGTTACTACCACCTCGCTCAGTTGTGAAACATCCGGAGCCAAGGCCACATTTAATTGAGGTAGCTTGGCTTCTACTTCCTTGGATTGTAGGCCAATAAATGAAAAGACTAATTTTTGTTGGGGAGCTACATTCGATAATTGAAAAAAACCGTCCATGTTGGTCACTGTGCCCACTTGCGTTCCTTTTACTACCACATTCACTCCCGGAAGCGGAGTGCCATCTTCCAATGAAGTTACCTGACCTTTGATGAATTTAGTGGCTATCGAATCATTTCGCACAGCATTCGCAGATGGGCTAGATAATTCTATTGATCTCTTCAAAAGATTAAGCTTTTCAGCATCTGCCCTTTGCTCAGACTGAGACAGAGTTTTGTCCTCTAGTTTATAAGCAAAATTCTGATCGGCTATTGGCTTTGCCTCTGGAACTGGTGCGGATTCTGCTTCACCGGAAGATGACTGGGAACTTGCCATAGTTTCATTGGCTGCTTTTTCTTTGGAGCGTCTCTTTTTATTGTCATTCTCAATAGCTAATCCGCTCACTATTTGCTTCAATGGAGGGGCTGTTTGTTGAGTTTGCTCGATTTCTGCTGAATCCTGATTCGCCTTTTTTGACAGGGATGGTTCTTCCTTTACACTAGGTACCGATTCATTATTTAAAACAAGTTGATTTGAATCTTCCGGAATCAATTGATTGCCGATCCAAAAAATCCCAACTAACAACAAGACAGATGCTGCGATGCGTAGAGGCCAAACCCAAGGCTTGTTTGATTGAACGGCAGCCGGAGAAACCTGCGAAGCTGCAATCACAACTTTTTCTTTCGATGCCAGTTTCGCTGTCAACTCTTGAAGATCCTGTGCAAAATCCTCAGGTGCAATTTGCTCCGCACCTTCCAACGCATCGGCCAAAAAGGGATCCTGCAACGTACGCTTTTCGAAAGCATGCATTTCTGCCGGGGTCATTTTGCCCATTCGGTAGCGCTCCAGATCGTTTTGCCAATCAGCCATTTTGTTCCATGCAATTTTTTAAATTCCGTTTTCCGTTTTGGATATAACTTTTCACCTGATTCATATCAAAGCCTGTCAACTCGGCCACTTCTTTGTAACACTTCTCCTCCAAAAAGAAATGGCGCACACATTGTTGCTGCTCATCCATCAAGCCTTCAATACACTTTTCCAATTTACTAAGATTTCCCTCCATTTCGGGCTCCTCCTCCAGATGCAACAGAAACTGGTTTTCCATAAGTTGAGGAGATATTTCTTCAGTAAACCGACCTTTTCTAGCGCGAAGCTGCATTAAACACTGATTTCGGGCGGTAACATACAACCAACTTTTAAAATTTTCCACATCGTGTGTTCTTAGTGTAGTCACCAGTTTCTCAAACAGTTGCATCACCCCATCCTTGGCTTCATCGCGGTCTTTCAGGTATTTGAGGCACACTCCATACACCATGGAAGTATAGCGTGCATACAATTGACCCGCATGGGCTACATCGCCCGACTCTTTATAGAGCCGCAACAACTCAGCATCGGATGGGGTCTGGTTTTGCACGCCTCAATATAAAATATTTTACCGCTAGTTGTGGAATTCATCTTCAACCAGCATCTGTAAGAAAAATTAAAACGAAATCTTTATGAAAAAACACGTAATCATTCTGGCAGTGTTGCTGATTACTTCGTTGGGATTTATCGCTCCCGAAGAAAGAACCATCAGCGGAACAGTGACTTCGGTTGAAGATGGCAGTGCTATCCCTGGAGTAAATGTAGCACTGAAGGGAACCAAGCTCCGAACTATAACCGATGTTCAAGGAAACTACCTGATCAAAGTTCCTAACAATGCAGGCACCTTGGTCTTTTCATTCCCTGGACTAAGTACGCAAGAGGTTGTCATCGGATCAAGAAACAGGATCGACATTTCACTTGGACAGGATGTAACCCAATTAAGTGAAGTGGTGGTTAAAGGATATGGTGAAGAGAAAAAAGGACCTCGCGGTTTTATTAGTGGTATTGTAACTCATGATGCTAAGCCGAAGGGAAGCTATTCGTACAATAAAGAAAGAGATGACACCTATTCCAACACCGAAGAATACGAAGGCATCAGTGAAAATGGTTTTCACGATCCGTTGAAAGATCCGCTCTCAACCTTTTCGATTGATGTAGATGCTGCCTCTTACAGCAACATTCGTAGGTTCATTCACTTAGGCCAACGCCCTCCCAAGGATGCGGTGCGCGTGGAAGAGATGATCAACTATTTTGATTACGACTATGCTCAACCCAAAGGCGAAGATACATTTTCCATCACCACCGAAATTTCCAGTGCTCCATGGAACCCAAAACACAAACTGGTTCACATCGGATTGCAAGGAAAAAATATTGCCAAAGACAATCTTCCTCCTTCTAATTTAGTTTTCCTGATCGATGTGTCGGGCTCGATGAGTGACGAAAACAAGTTGTCTTTGTTGAAAGCTTCATTTAAGTTATTGGTGGAAAAATTGCGTGAGCAAGACCGCGTGGCCATCGTGGTGTATGCCGGTGCCGCTGGTTTGGTGTTGCCCAGCACTTCGGGTAGCGACAAAAAGAAAATCCTTGAAGCTTTAGAGAATTTACAAGCAGGCGGATCAACAGCCGGTGGAGAAGGCATTCGTTTGGCCTATGAAATTGCCAAAGAGAATTTTAAAAAGGGCGGAAACAACCGGGTGATCTTAGCTACCGATGGCGACTTTAACGTAGGTGAATCCAGCAATGAAGCCATGGAGAAATTGATTGAAGCCAAAAGAAACGATGGGGTTTTCTTAACCACACTCGGCTTCGGCATGGGCAACTACAAAGATTCTAAAATGGAAGTGCTGGCCGATAAAGGAAACGGCAACTACATGTACATCGATTCCATTTTGGAAGCTCAAAAAGCGCTTGTCAATGAATTTGGCGGCACACTCTTTACAATTGCCAAAGATGTGAAATTGCAAATCGAATTTAATCCGGCTAAAGTAAAATCATATCGCCTGATTGGTTATGAAAACCGAATGTTGAAAAGCGAAGATTTCAACAACGATAAAAAAGATGCGGGCGAGTTGGGCTCCGGTCACTCCGTAACTGCCTTGTACGAAGTGATTCCGGTAGGTGTGGAAAGTAGCTTTGATCTAGTCGATGCATTGAAATATCAGCCGGTCAAAAAACAAGAGCCAGTTCTAGTGTCAAAGTCTGATTTAAGCAATGAGATTCTTACCGTAAAGTTCCGCTATAAAAAACCAGATGGCGATGTGAGTAAACTAATCGTTCACCCATTGATAGACGAACATGTGGTCATTGAAAAAACTTCCGAAAACTTCAGATGGTCAGCCGCAGTAGCTGGATTTGGATTGATCTTACGCGAATCGGAATACGTAAAAAAATATTCTACTGCCGAGGCTATCAAATTAGCGCAAGGCTCCAAAGGCAAAGATGTAGAAGGCTATCGAATCGAGTTCATTAACCTGATGAAATCAACACCTGCCGTAGCGATGCGCTAATTCAAAATGAATGCTAAAAAACCCGACTAGCAATATAGTCGGGTTTTTTTTTGATTGAATTGAGGCTAATTTGCCGGACTAAATGAATTCGCAAACCAAGCCAAGTGTTTCCATCGTGCTCGCCACTTACAATGGCGAAAAGTATTTCCGCGCTCAATTGGATAGTCTTTTTGCACAAACTTTTCCATTGCTTGAAGTGATTGCAGTGGATGATTGTTCGTCCGATTCTACCGTTTCGATATTAAAAGAGTATGCTGCGGCACATCCTATTCTTCAGATTCATCAAAACGAAGTTAACCTCAAACATAATCGCACGTTCGAGCGTGGCATTCAGTTGGCCAAAGGCGATTGTATAGCTATGTGCGATCAGGACGACATCTGGCTTCCTGAAAAAATTTCTTCACTGATGGATCAATGGAAGCCTGATAGTTTATTGATTCACTGCGATTCTGAATTTATTGATGCGGAGGGTAATAGTCTAAACCGAAAGATATCGGACATTAAGAATTTACAAACCTATTCCTCGCCTGTTCCATTTATTATAGGAAACACCGTAGCGGGACACGCGGCTATCTTCCGCAAGGAATTAATTAAAAGTATTTTACCATTTCCTTCCATCGTCATCCATGATTGGTGGATGGCTTTTATCGCTGCCACGCAAGGGCCAGTTCAATATGTCGATAAACCCCTGATTCTATACCGCCAACACGCAGGGAATGTGATTGGCGCTATCAAAGTAAAAGGGCAAAAGAAGAAAAAAGATAATTCAGAGTTGCAACAACGCATTCGCGAGCGGATGAAGTTATTTTTTCAATCGTGTCCGGAAAATCACTCTGCCAAAAAATTATTGAGTCAGTTGGCAAGCAGTTATTCCAGCTTTAGCTTATCAAACAATTTTTTACGAATGAATCTTTTCTTTGCTAATCAAGAACAATTATTAGCCACTAAAAACCGATCACCCTTTCGCAAGTGGCTCTTCTGTGTGAAAATGTTCTTCACGGTTCAGTAAAACGATTCCTCGCCAATCATCAGTTTTACAAGCCACACCTCCTCTCTGTCATTCCGAGGTACGAGGAATCTTCTAAACACATATTCCTACTTAACGAAGATGCCTCTTGCCTCAGCAAGACAAGGGTGTGAGAAGTGTTCAGTGTAACCCAAAAAATTAGGTTTAGTTATTGCTCTCCAATAAAGCCCACCTCGTTCTACTACTCTGTCCTTCCGAGGTACGAGGAATCTTCTAAGAACAATGTCCCTTCTAGGTCAATAAGTTCCTCGTATCGACCCATCCTTCGGGGGCCACGGATCAATAATAGATGCATTTAGTGAATGAAGGTTTGGATTCTCCATTTTGATCAGATCAAGCTTCTTCTTTCGAGACCATCCTTTAATCTCTTTCTCCCGAGCAATAGCATCATTTATATAATGAAAGTGTTCCCAATAAACCACTAAATATGCATAGTATTTACCCGTAAATGTTTTGGGATTACCACGATTTAGGTAGTGTTCGATAATTCGCTGACCTAAATCATTTGTTACTCCTGTGTAGAGAACTTGCTTTCCAGGGTTGGTAGTAATATAGACGTAGTAATCATGTTCCATTAAAGCAATTTAGGAATTTCTATTTGCTGTTCTGGAACATAACTTCACCAATTATACTAACATTAGATGCCTCGTGCCTCGGCAAGACAGAGTGTGGTAATGTGTTCAGAGCAAACAAGAAAATTTAGATTTCAGTTATCGCTCCTATCAATAATCATTTCCGTCACTGTCATTCCGAGGTACGAGGAATCTTTGGAACCTTACGCTTATTCGGATAAGATGCCTCGTGCCTCGGCAACACAGAGTGTGGTAATGTGTTCAGAGCAAACAAGAAAATTTAGATTTCAGTTACCGTTTCCAATCAATAATCATTCCCGTCACTATCATCCGAGGTACGAGAAATCTTTGGAACCTTACTCTTATTCGGATAAGATGCCTCGTGCCTCAGCAAGACTGAGTGTGGTAATGAGTCCCGAGCAAACAAGAAAATTTAGATTTCAGTTACCGTTTCCAATCAATAATCATTCCCGTCACTATCATCCGAGGTACGAGAAATCTTTGGAACCTTACTCTTATTCGGATAAGATGCCTCGTGCCTCGGCAAGACAAAGTGTGGTAATGTGTTCAGAGCAAACAAGAAAACTTAGATTTCAGTTATCGCTCCTATCAATAATCATTCCCGTCTCTGTCATTCCGAGGCACGAGAAATCTTTGGAACCTTACTCTTATTCGGATAAAATGCCTCGTGCCTCAGCAAGACAGAGTGTGGTAATGCGATCTCAAGAGAAGATTAGAGTAATGTAATTTCTACGATCAATTCTTTAGGTCAATCGCGAGCCTAGGTTAATCCAAGCACACAAAAATCCCCACGATAATTTACTACCTTTACGAACCAAAATCTACCCTGCATGGCAGTCTACGGCAATCAACGCTACCTTAAGCTATTTGAAAATGTTAGTAATACTCGTATCTATTTCTTAGATAAAATCAAAAAACAATCAGAGTTGGTTTTTATCACCAAGCCAATTGCCATTAAAGTGCGGGTGCCTCGCAGGCTCATGCTCATCTTTAAAGAAATTTTCATGTCTGATGTGTACAGCATTCATGAACTGGCTAAAGGATTGAATGAAAATTCTGTCGTTTTGGATATCGGTGCCAACGTGGGCTTTTTCAGTGTGCTACTCTTATCCAAAAAAAACATCAAGAAAATTATAGCCTTCGAACCCATTCCGGTCAACATTCAAACGCTCAAAAAAACCATCTCGGAAAATAAAGTGTTGCAAGACAAATTAGTACTGCAAGAAAAAGCAGTGACCGGCCAACCGATGGGCGATCTTACTTTATTTTTAGACAGTGAAAAAGAGTTAACCGAAAATGCCTCCGTCTTCTCCGGCTTCGAATCCACACACGCACAAAAATTAGTGGTGCCCAGCATTTCGCTTACGCAGATCTTTCAAGAAAACAAACTCGATCAGGTAGATTTTGTAAAGATGGATTGCGAAGGAAGCGAATTTGACATTTTATACCACACTGACTCATCTCTTTTGAAAAAAATCAAACACATGATTTTGGAAGTGCATGATTTGGATACGGATAAAAACAACACCGAATACATGAACTCCTTTTTACAATCGCATGGGTTTGCTACCACCTATTACCGACTGAGTGCCAAATCGCATGTTATCAATGCGCATCAGAAAGCGTAACCTATGTTGAAGGTTTTATTTTTATCAAAAGCCGATCGCCCCGACTACCTCTGTGATATGATCTATCACGGGCTAAAGACAACCGAAGGCATATTGGTCGAAGAAGTGAACACGCCACATTACATGTATAGCTATTACATGGCGCAGTCGGCATTATACGGCAAAGGCTTTACGATGTATTGTCATCTCAAAAGCTATCCAACATGCATTCCGCTGCCGGAAATGAAAAGAAGGGTGGAGAAAAAATATTATGATTTTGTAATCTATGGCTCCGTTCATCGGTTTGAAAAATATTACGATCTGATTTCAGCTCATTATTCAAAAGATCGAATAATAACAGTAGATGGTGAAGATGAAGATCGATTAGAGCTTCGCTTTACCAGCAACAGCACATATTATAAGCGAGAATTGAGTGTTGAAACCAATTTGGTGGAGCCCATCAATTTTTGTATTCCAGAATCATTGATCGTAGAAAATGTGCCCGCTAAAACTAAGCGTGTCGCGCACATCGTGCCCGGAGAATTGAGTACATACATTTTTGATCGAGTAGAAGATTATTATCGAGATTATCAGACATCTATTTTTGGTATCACGCGCAAAAAAGCCGGATGGGATTGTCTGCGGCATTATGAAATTTTGTTGAATGGCTGCATCCCATACTTTATTGATTAAAAAGATTGCCCTCGTCACACCATGAGTCAATTACCAAAAGATTTGCTTTTGGAAACCAATGCGATCTATGAAAAAGGAATCGACTTCGATCATGGAAAATACGAGCGTGAGCTATTGAACTACAC
>JABFSO010000458.1 GCA_013140555.1 Cyclobacteriaceae bacterium
GCCTAACACCACGTTGTGGAACTACAACATTGGCACCGGGCAAAATGGTTGGGGAAATAGTGAGTTGCAATACTATACCGACCGCTCCAAAAATGTAACGGTGCAAAACGGATACCTGATCATTTCGGCTCTTAAAGAATCCTACAATGGTTCTGCATACACTTCCGCGCGACTTTTAACAAAAGATAAGTTCGATCAAAAGTATGGTCGCTTCGAAGCTCGTATCAAGTTGCCCTGGGGCCAAGGTATATGGCCTGCCTTCTGGATGCTGGGTGCCGACATCGATTCAAACCCTTGGCCGGCCGCAGGTGAAATCGATATCATGGAATTACGCGGACAGAATCCAACAACCATACTGGGTACTGTTCACGGTCCCGGCTATGCAGGCGGACAATCAATCTCAAAAAGTTACACCCTGAAGAACGGTCGCTTCGATACGGAATTTCACGTGTTTGGTGTGGAATGGGGACCAGAGTATGTGAACTTCTATGTAGACAATGTCTTATATAATCAAATAACGCCAGCTGATGTAACAGGCGAATGGGTATTCAATAAGCCATTCTTTATTTTAATCAATATGGCCGTGGGCGGAAATTTTGTGGGAGCGCCTAACAGTGAAACCGTCTTTCCACAAACGATGATAGTCGACTACGTTCGAGTTTATAAATAATTACCTAAACTGATAATCCTAACTAACATGAAAATATCACTAAACAATGCTAAGTTGATTACCGCTGCACTGGTGATCACAACGCTATCGGGCTTTTTTGCAATGGTCACGTTCCTAACCGGATGTATCGATGATACCGAAAAACTGCCCAAAGTGGTTGCAGTCTTTACCTATACGGTAAATGAAGATACCGGAACCGTTCAGTTTTTTAACGTCTCTGAAAGAGCTACCAAGTACTTATGGTCTTTTGGAGATAATACTACGAGCACTGAAAAAGACCCCGTAAAAACATATGCTGCCGGCACGTATGAAGTAACTTTGAAAGCTTCTAATAATGCAGGTGCATCCAACGAGGCGAAGGCTACGGTAACCGTGGTGATTAAAGACAAGGTTTCTTTGCCGATTACATTTGACGGTATAAATGTAGATTATGAAGTCACCACGTTCAACGGTGCTAGTTTCGCGATCGTTAATAATCCAAGCGAGTCTGGCACGAACACCAAAGTGACAAAAGTTGGATCGATCACAAACAGTGGCACGCAATTCGAAGGAATGTTTTTAAATGTAGCTGTTCCGATTGACTTAGCAACTAAGAAAACGATTGCCTTGAATGTACGCTCTACCAAACCGGTGAACGTACTCTTAAAATTAGAAGAAGGTACAAGTGGCCCTGTGGAAGTGAGTGCAAGTCACGGAGGAACAGGCTGGGAAAATCTTGTGTTTAACTTCACATCAGCAGCTAAGTATTCGCGCATCACATTATTTATTGGTGGCGCTACTGCTACTACCGGTACTTTCTTTGTAGATGATATTGAACAAAAAGTTACCGAAACACCTTGTACACCCGAAACTGTTCAAAGCATTACAACTGCCGATTTTAACATTACCTTTAAAACTGACCCGGGTACAGCCATTGGTTCATTTGATGCCGTTTACACGTATGCCAACAATCCAAATATCAATAATGCCGTAAATACATCGTGCAAAGTTGGTAAGATCGAGCGCAGCGGTGGTGCATTGTTTGCCAACAACCAGATCGAATTAAGTTCAAAACTGGATTTCAATACACATTCCGGCTTCAAATTGAAAGTGTTTTCTGCCGCAACCGGCTACAGTGTTCTGGTAAAATTGGAAGACAAATTGAACACCAACCTCAATACAGAAGTAAGCAAGACAACTACCGTAGGAACCAATCAGTGGGAAGAGTTAACATTCCCATTTGCCGGCAGTCAAAGTGGAAAGTATGACAGGATCATCTTGTTCTTCCAACTCAATACGAACACAACCGCTACATATTACATTGATGATTTCGCGTATTATGGTACCGGAAGTGGAGGACCTGTTTGTACTCCTGAAGCTACAGAAAACATAAATCCAGCAAACGGAGATATTAATTGGACATTTAAAACCAGTGATGCGGCTCATACTTTTGAAGCATTTGGAAATACAGCCGGTGCGATCGTTGCTAACCCAGTAGTAGGTGGAATCAATACAAGTTGCAATGTTGAAAAATTCACCAAAACCAATGGCTGTGAAACATGGTCTGGACTTGGCACAACGTTAGCGACAGCATTGGATTTCGGTGTGATCACTAAAAAAGTATTTAAGATGAAGGTCTTAGCACAGACACAGGCTACTGCTGTAACCTTGCGTTTGGAAAAACTACCTTTTCCCGATACGGAACCTTCTCAAGACAGAGTAGCAAATGTTACACAAGTTGGAGTTTGGCAAGAGTTAACTTTTGATTTCTCTGACGTGACTACAGGTACATTCAAAAGTATGATTATCTACTTCGAAAGAAATGCCAATTGCGATGGAGATATTTATTACTTCGATGATATCACACAAGTTGCAGGAAGTGCTCCTGTTTGTACACCAGAAGCCACAGAAAATATAAACCCGGCTAATGGAGACATGAATTGGACATTTAAAACTAACAGCGTTGCAAATACTTTCGAAGCCTTCGGAAACACCGCAGGAGCCATTGTTGCTAATCCAGTATTAGGAGGAATAAACAATAGCTGTAATGTTGAAAAATTCACGAAGACCAATGGCTGTGAAACATGGTCTGGATTAGGCACCACACTTGCAACAGCATTGGATTTCGGTGTGATCACTAAAAAAGTATTTAAGATGAAGGTTTTGGCACAAACTCAAACTACTGCTGTAACCTTGCGTTTGGAAAAACTACCTTTTCCTGACACAGAACCTTCTCAAGATAGAGTGGCTAACATTACGCAAGTTGGAGTTTGGCAAGAGTTAACTTTTGATTTCTCTGACTTGACTACAGGTACATTCAAAAGTATGATTATCTACTTCGAAAGAAATGCCAATTGCGATGGGGACGTTTATTACTTTGATGATATCACGCAAGTTGCAGGCAGCGGAGGTGGTGGTGGCAGCACCAATCTGATAACAAACGGTGGATTTGAGTCAGGGGATACTGGCTGGTTGCTTTTCAACAATAATGGAGCTACATCCATTAGCAGTACAGAAAACAATGGAGGAACAAAGTCCGCAAAAATTGAAAGTGGAAAGTTCGATAATCCGGGCATTAAACAAGAAAGATTTGCCGTAGGTACTGTTTTAGCTAATACGCAATACGAAGTAAAGTTTGATGTAAAACAGCAAGCTTTAGCTGATGGGGCTATTGTTAATGCATTCGTATTTTCCGAGACGAGCAATGCAAACCCAGCTGTTCAACATCAACTTACGCCTATCACACTTTCTCAAGGAAATTGGAGTTCTAACACACTCACATTTACTACGGCTGCTGATGTTTCAGGAGGTATTTCACTTTTGATTGAAGTAGTCTGCGGTGGCGCTGATACATGTAATGGAGTGGTGTATATCGATAACGTTTCTATAACCAAAAAGTAAAGCAACCAACACAGTTTTAATAAATAAATAGGTCGAGTTAAAAAGCTCGACCTATTTTCAAATTGCTAAACCAATTGCGGAACCTCATTTTAGAAGAAGTGAAAACAGATGAGCCAACAAGATTAACGCAAGTTCGAATCGACAACGAAGTCTTTTATCAGATTTCGAATGTTGATAACATGCGTCCTTTCTTCATGAGCATTTTGAGTAACTCCAATCACTGGCTATTTGTTGGCAGTAATGGTGGTATCAGTGCGGGTCGAAAGGATTCTGAAAGTGCACTATTTCCTTACTATACCGATGACAAAATCATAGAGTCATCCGAACAAACTGGTTCGAAAACAATTTTGCGCGTACTTAAAGAAGGAAAAACATTTCTGTGGGAGCCTTTCTCAATACGCTATTCCAACTTGTATGCTTTGCAGCGAAACTTGTATAAAAACGCAACGGGCAATAAAATACTATTCGAAGAAATCAATCGCGACTTAGAAATCACCTTTCAATACCAGTGGAGCACCAGCGATGTATATGGCTTTGTTAAAACGAGCCGACTCATTCAGGATGGTGAAAGAGAAACGAACGTGTCCCTCCTTGATGGAATTCAAAACATTTTGCCCTATGGTGTGGGGAGCGCGCTTCAAAACCGTACCAGCAATCTGGTGGATGCCTATAAACGAAATGAACTCGATGCGGAAAGTGGTGTCGGGATGTTTGCCTTGAGTGCCATGATTGTGGATAAGGCGGAGCCCAGTGAAGCGTTGAAAGCCACCATGGTTTGGTCCATCGGTTTAGAAAATTCAAAACGCCTTCTCTCCTCTTCTCAACTCGATTCATTCCGTATGGGGCGAGCACTGTCGCAGGAAACAGACATCAAAGCAGAAAAGGGAGCGTATTTTTTAGTTGCTGATATTTTGCTGGAGTCTAAGAGCAAAAAGGAATGGATGCTGGTAGCCGATGTCAATCAAAGTGCTGCGCAAATCATCGCCATTGCCAAAGCTATCAAAACCGACAAGCACTTAGCATTTCGAGTGAAAGAGGATATTGAGTCGGGCACCAAACAGTTGATTCAATTAAATGCGGCAACCGATGGATTACAACTTACCGCTGATGGACTGAAAGACACGCGTCATTATTTCAACAGTCTCTTCAATAGTATGCGAGGCGGGCTGTTTGATAACAATTATCAAATCGAACGAAATGACTTCAGTCTATATCTTTCAAAAGCCAACCGGGATGTATTTCAACGGCATCAAAAGAATGTGGCTGAACTGCCGAACTTGTTTCAACTTTCCGTATTAAAAGAATTTGCTCACCAATCGGGCAACAATGACCTGAAACGCTTGTGTGTCCAATATTTGCCGCTTAAATTCAGCAGACGTCACGGAGATCCCAGCCGACCATGGAATCAATTTTCCATCAACACACGAAACGAAAGTGATGGTTCCAAAGTCTTGGACTATGCCGGTAATTGGAGAGATATTTTTCAAAACTGGGAAGCACTCGCGCACTCCTACCCTTCCTTTGTGGAAGGCATGATCTTTAAGTTTTTGAATGCATCTACCTTCGATGGTTACAATCCGTATCGGGTAACCAAAAACGGCATCGACTGGGAGAAGATTGAAGCCGATGATCCATGGTCGTACATTGGCTATTGGGGCGATCATCAGATTATCTACCTGTTGAAGTTTCTGGAATTTTCCGAATGTCACTCACCGGGTAAGCTCGCCAGTTATTTTAATGACCATATTTTTGTGTATGCCAATGTTCCGTATAAAATAAAAGAGTACGAAGCCATCTTACGCAATCCCAAAGACACAATCCATTTCGATCACAAACTCGACCAAGCTATACAAAAGCGCTGGGCAATGTTAGGGGCAGACAGCGTGCTGCTTCAAAATAAGAATGGCGACATTCATCGCGTCAACTTTATCGAGAAGATACTTGCTACAGTGCTCGCGAAGATTTCCAACTTTATTCCGGAAGGCGGCATTTGGATGAATACGCAACGCCCCGAGTGGAACGATGCCAACAATGCGCTGGTTGGAAACGGAGTTTCCATGGTTACTCTTTTTTACTTGCGGAGATTTCTAAAATTCTTCCATACAATTCTGGAAAAAAGTGCTTCGAAAGAAGTGGCGATTTCAGAAGAGCTTATTCATTTCTTTACGAGTTGTTGGAAAGTACTCGAAGATCATAAAGATGTATTAGCAGGATCGATAAGTAATAAAGACCGGAAGACGATTCTCGATGGGCTCGGCACTGCGGCTAGTACCTATCGTTCAAAAATTTATCAGCAGTCTTTCAGCGACCAACGAACTACAATTGCAATAAAAGACATAATTGCGTTTTCAGGTCTTTGCCTTCAGTATCTCGAGCATACCATTCGTGCCAACAAACGAAGTGATAATTTATATCACTCTTACAATTTAATGACGATTGAAGGCGCTGACGAAATTTCGATTTCGTATCTCAGCGAAATGCTCGAAGGTCAAGTGGCTGCGCTCAGCTCCGGTTATCTTACCTCGCAAGAAGTACTTGCCACACTCGATAGTTTAAAGGCGAGTGCTCTTTTCCGCGAAGATCAATTCAGTTATCTCCTCTACCCCAACAAAAATTTACCCGGCTTCCTGAAAAAAAATAACATCCCTCAACAGGATGCAGCCAAGTCCAATTTGTTAACGCGATTAGTAAAAGAAGGTAATACTCAAATTGTTGTTCAGGATTCAAATGGCGGAATCCATTTTAATGGAAATTTTAAAAACGCATCGGATCTTCAAAAAGCATTAGCGCCAATCGAAGCGAGCGCATCCGATAAGGAAGAAGTGCTTCGCATTTTTGAAAGTGTATTTAATCACAAAGCATTCACCGGCCGGTCCGGCACTTTCTTTGGCTATGAAGGATTAGGTTCGATCTATTGGCACATGGTTTCCAAATTGCAATTAGCAGTGCAGGAATCTTGCCTCCGGGCGATTCGGGAAAAAGAAAGCGAAACATTGATCAGTAAATTGCTGACACACTATTTTGAAACAAGCGAAGGTATTGGTGTTCATAAATCACCAAACCTCTATGGCGCATTCCCTACGGATCCATACTCGCACACCCCTGCCAACAAAGGTGCACAACAACCGGGCATGACGGGTCAGGTAAAAGAAGATATCCTTTCGCGATTGGGAGAGTTCGGTGTATTTGTAAATGAAGGCTGCCTCCATTTTGATCCGTGCATGTTACGGAAATCCGAGTTCCTCACAAGGAAACAAACCTTCCGCTACATCGATGTGCAAGGACACGAAACAGAATTGCGATTAGAAGAAAAATCCCTTGCCTTCACCTATTGCCAGGTGCCGATAGTTTATAAAATCGCGAATGAGAATGCGATTGAAATCGTAACGACTCAGGGAGTAACCACTTCCGGTCAATGGATGGTAGATGCCACAACCAGTCAAAAAATATTTGATCGCACGGGAGATGTTGTTCGAATGGTGGTACAGATGAAACAAGAAAATTTAAGATAGCACCGATGAATACAGAATTAAAAACCAGCCTCACCATCGACCAGAAAGTGGAAGCACTACTGGCAAAAATGACACTGGAAGAAAAAATCGGACAGATGACACAAGTGCGTCACTTTGACGACATCACTCCCGAAGATATAAAAACCAAATTCATCGGTTCGATTATTCATACACAAGGGCCCACACCCGGTGAGGATGCAGCCGGTTGGCAAGATAAATTTGTGCAGCTTCAGAAGATCGCTTTGTCCACTCGCTTAGCCATTCCAATGCTCTTCGGTGTCGATGCCGTGCATGGTCAAAATACATTTGCTGGCGCCACCATTTTTCCGCACAACATTGGCTTGGGTGCGTCTCGAAATTCAAAGCTTGTGGAAAGAGCGGCTTCTATCACAGCGTTGGAAGCGCGAGCCACCGGATTTAACTGGGTCTTCTCTCCGTGCGTGGCAATCCCTTACAATGAAAAGTGGGGTCGTGTGTACGAAGCTTTTTCGGAAAGTACGGATATCACCACAATGTTGGGCCAAGCCTCGGTGCTTGGTCATCAAGGACCTGTTGGTCAATCGCCAGCACTCATTGCTACCGCCAAACATTTTATTGGCGATGGCTCCACCGATTTTGGTGTGGAAGGTGGTAATACGACATTAAGTGAAGAAGAAGTTTTTGAGCGCTTGCTACCGCCCTACCGCGCTGCCGTAGAAGCCGGAGTAGGTTCAGTGATGGCTTCGTTCAACACGTTGAACGGTGTGCCCATGCACGCACATCGCAAAATGATTACGGATGTTCTTAAAGGACAATTAAAATTTGATGGCATAGTCGTTTCGGATTGGAAGGCCTATTCGCGCTTTGGTGGAAATGATGTGATCAATGCCGGAGTGGATGTAGTGATGGCTGTTGAAGGCGACTTTAACATGTATGTGGAAGGCGTGCTGAACGGTGTATTGAGTGGAGTGATCGCGCAAGAAAGAATTGACGATGCGGTGCGCAGAGTATTGAAACAGAAGTTTCGGATTGGCTTATTTGACAATCCGTTTCCGGATGTAACGCTTATCCCCAAAATCGGAATCCAGGCTCATCGTGATGTAGCGCGGCAGGCAGTGCGTGAATCGCTTGTGTTACTCAAAAACGAGAACAACATTTTGCCATTAAAGAAAGATGCGAGAATGGTAGTAGTGGGTGAGTTCGGAAACAATTCGGGTTTGCAATCCGGTGGTTGGACGGTCAACTGGCAAGGCATGACAGAAAGTTATGCAGGGGCTACTACCCTATTGGAAGGCATCCGAAAAATTTCAGCTCACGAAGTATTGTATGACCCAACAGGAAACGCTGATTCCAATCAGGTAGATGTGGCAGTGATTGTAGTAGGTGAAACTCCTTATGCGGAATTTATGGGAGACATCGGTGGTGTGATGAACAAATACCAACACACGCTCACTGAAGAACATCAAAGATTAATTGACACCTATCATGCCAAAGGAATCAAAACGGTAGTTGTACTTATTTCAGGAAGGCCATTGGTAGTAACAAAACAACTTGAACAATCCGATGCGTTCGTAGCTGCGTGGTTCCCGGGCTCCGAGGGCGATGGCATTGCTGAAGTATTGTTTGGCGATTTCAATTTCAAAGGCAAACTACCGCATTCGTGGCCGAAGTCATTGGACGATTATGAAGGGAAAAAGTATGGTCCTAACTTCTGGGATCCTTCAACACAACCTCTTTTTCCATTTGGTTTTGGGTTAACCTATCATTCATAAATAAAGAGACAAGAATATGAAAGCAACACGAAAGTCAGTCTTACAATCGATTTGTTTCGGTTTGGCTTTCGCAATGAGCATTTCGTGCAACCCAAAACAAAAAACACAATCCGATAAACCCGTTAACCAAAAAACAGTGACAGCAAAAGATATTTTAGGTAATCCAAACTACCTGGCCATTTGTTACGAAGGCTACCGCGAAAAATCAAGAGAACTACAACCCACCATTCCCCAACTGCAGGAAGATCTGAAAATTCTATCGGCCATGGGAATCAAGATCGTGCGTACCTACAATGTTCAACTAGCACATGCATCTAACTTATTGAAAGCCATTCACGAATTAAAACAGGCCGATCCAACATTTGAAATGTATGTAATGCTTGGCGCCTGGATTGATTGCAAAAATGCGTGGACAGATCAGGCTCCAGATCATAACATTGAAAGCGATCAAAACGAAGGTGAGATTGCGCGGGCAGTTGCGTTTGCCAATCAATATCCCGACATCGTGAAAATCCTTGCTGTTGGAAATGAAGCGATGATACGCTGGGCTGCCAGTTATTACGTGCAACCTTCCGTCATTTTGAAATGGGTAACACACGTACAGTCATTGAAAACTTCCGGACAACTGCCGAAGGATTTGTGGATCACTTGCTCCGATGATTTTACTTCGTGGGGTGGTGGTGATCCAAGCTATCATACAGGAGATCTGGAAAAAATAATCAAAGCCGTGGATTACATTTCCATGCACACCTATCCGTATCACAACACGCACTACAATCCTGACTTTTGGCGTGTGCCTCATCAGGAAGCATCGCTTTCTGAAATAGAAAAAACCGATGCTGCAATGATCCGTGCAAAAGATTTTGCAAAGACACAATACGAAGCAGTTGCTTCTTATGTAAAAAGCTTGGGTGTCGATAAGCCCATTCACATTGGCGAAACGGGTTGGGCATCTATATCAGATGGTTTTTACGGAAGTGAAGGATCGCGTGCTACCGATGAATACAAACAAGGTAAGTTTTATCAATTGATGCGCGAGTGGACGAATGCAGCCGGAATCTCCTGCTTCATCTTTGAAGCATTTGACGAACAATGGAAAGATGCCGGAAATCCGAATGGTTCTGAAAATCATTTCGGTCTGTTTAAACTCAATGGCGAAGCAAAATATGCTTTGTGGAAACAAGTTGACCAAGGCGTGTTTAAAAATCTGACGCGTGGAGGAAACCCGATTGTTAAAACTTACAGCGGAGACGAGAAAAAACTGCTAGAGGAGTTAATGTCACCACCGCTAAAGTAAAGAATCCCTCACCCCCATCCCCTCTCCCTTGGGAGAGGGGTGTCCGAGGAACGAGGACGGGGTGAGGGATTAAAAATTTGAATGAGTTGAATTGAAAAAATAAACCATCCTAAAAACCAAACCAATGTCTACCTCTACTAATCAAGTGCCGATGGGGCAAAAAATTGCCTTCGGTGTGGGAATGCTGGCGAACCAAATGTTTCCTGCAGCATTAGGAATTTTTACTGTGATATTGGTAGAAAAACTAGGCTTTAGCGGATTGTTACTCGGATTAACCTATTTTATTCCGAAGTTCTATGATGCTTTGTTTGATTTGATCATGGGGTATGTGAGTGATAATACAAAATCCAAATGGGGCAGAAGGAGACAGTATGTATTAGCAGGTGCTGTTATTTTAGGATTCTCCTTTGCATTCATGTGGCAATTGTATGCTGAGAATGGAGTTACTTTCAATTTTATTTACT
>JABFSO010000046.1 GCA_013140555.1 Cyclobacteriaceae bacterium
ATATGGTTGGTAATGTAAGTTACACTATCTCCTCTGTTTGCCAATTGTGTTTTTACATAGGCAAGTGATTTCTCTTTAAGTACTGATTGATCGACTGTAATCGCATTCCAGACTGATTGCTTAAAGTCGGTATCCACATCGATGCCTACCGCACTTCCTGATTGAACATAATCAAACACGTAACCATGCCCCGGCAATTTGATTACGCCTATCGGCACATTCACCATCATCGATTCTAATCCAACTGTGGAAGCTAGTACAATAGCCAAATCCATCCTTTGCAAATACTCAAACAAAGAAAATTGTTGTGCCCAAATAATTCGGTTGGTCGTAATAGAAGCAGCAGCTACTTTGAAAGATTCCAAATCTTCGCGCGGATGCAGGCGAACAAACAAATGAATATCTCGCTCATCCATCATTTCTTTCATTGACTGAACAAAGGTGGTGAACAACCGAATCTTTTCATCGTGTGAACAAAATCCCTGATCATCGACCGGATTGGAAACATAAAGGATGTTGTACTTGGCAAACGGGATTTGATTGTTCTCAAATTTCACCTTCTGATTGAAGATATTATCGAATCGCGGATTGCCGGCCGTAACTACTTTCGACTTCACTCCGAGGTTTAGAAAATAACGAGAAGAAGCTTCACCCCACGTTAAAATTTCTTTCGCTCCGTTTGTGCCATAGGGCATCCCTCCTTCTTCATTGGGAAGCGGAAATCGGATACCTTCCTGAAAAAGGAGAAAAGGAATCTTCTTCTTCGTAAACCACTTGCATATTTTACTGAAAGGATATGCAATATCATTTGGCACGACTGCCCAATCTGGAGAAGGTTGATTAGCCGGTTCCAACTCTTTTTTAACTTTCAATTGCCAGATCACCTCGCGAATCGCATTGCGAACAAACGCCCGATTGCCGCCAATGTATTTCTTTCCGGTAGAAGTGCTGGTGCCCTTCAGTTTCAAACTGGCCAAACACACATACGGAATGCGTAAGTCCTGAAGTTCTTGAACCGGTGTTTGCATTCTTCTGAATTCGCAAAGAGAAATAAGAACTGCCTGAATTTGATTTAATTTCAATTGCATCATAATTGGCTTGACCATTTGCCAATGATGATTGGGATTAGAAATATAGAAATGGATAACCTTCATCGTTCAATTGCCGAAATGTAACTAGATATTGCTTCTTCTACACGGAATTTTTGAACCGCCAACAGCCCCTGCTCGCGGAGCTTAAGGGCGAGTGACGGATTCGTTAATACCTGTTCCATGGCCGCGGCCAATGCAACAGAATCTTTTACCGGAACCAAAAGTCCGTTTTCACCAGGGCGATCAATAATTTCATCCGGACCAGAAGGG
The DNA here is from genome assembly GCA_013140555.1 of Cyclobacteriaceae bacterium. Lineage (GTDB taxonomy): Bacteria > Bacteroidota > Bacteroidia > Cytophagales > Cyclobacteriaceae > ELB16-189. The sequence continues at coordinate 1,362 of JABFSO010000046.1, forward strand.
CAATTGGTTGACACGGAAGGAGCACCACAAGCCATGGCTTGTATCAACACTCCAGGCATCCCCTCGTGCAGAGATGACAAAACGAACAAATCGCATTTCGAAAAATACTTGAAGGGATTGATATCGAATCCGGCAAAGTGAACTCGATCTTTGAGGTCTTCACGAATCATGTTTTGAATTGAACTCATCAAGGGGCCTTCGCCTAAAAGAAACAAACGGCATGGCACTGTATGATTAAGCAACTGAAAAGCTTGAATCAATGAAGTGTGATCTTTCTGGTATACAAATCGGCCGGCATGAACAATCACGGGTATTGTGCGATCGGTAACAAACCAAGGATGATCTACTGTTTCATTTGCTTGTGCTGCAATGGATGGCTCGACCATAGGATTATAAACGATTCGCACTTTCTGCTCTGGCACCAGCAACCACTTTTTCATGTCTTTTCGAACACCTTCCGACACAGCCGTGAGTTGGTTGGCAAATCGATAAAACAGAAATTTAGTAATTACCATGGTCAATCGCTTTGCGCGACTTTTACCGGGAGGAAAAAGAATATTTCTTTCCGACAGCACCGATCGCCATTTACGAAACGGGCTCAGGAAAGAAGCAATGGCCAATGGTATATTCGTGCCACCGTCAATCGAAAAAACAACATCAGGCGATTCCTTCTTTATAAAACGTAAAATGGGTGGAACAAAAAACCACAAGCTGGTAACATTGGCGCTTGTTACTTTTACATCTGCTGGAAGGCTTTTCAAATATTCACCTTCGGACTTCATTAAGAGCAATGAAACTTCATATTTGGTTCTATCCAAATAATGCAAGAGAATCGAAGCAACTCGCTCCGCTCCACCCTGCCCCATCGCAGATTTCACAATTACTATTTTCTTTCTCTTATGACTAGTCATTGATATCGGTGACAATCATTGATTTTTTTGAAGTAAGGATGGCTGTTTGTACCGGACTCATACCGGTAGATGGAACAGCGCTCAGACTTTTCAAAATGGCAATCTTTTCTGCGCCTAGCAAAAGTAAAACCACTTCATGGGATTGTGTTATCAGAGGCATCGAAATACTCAACCTGATTTGACCAGTGGTTGGGTGTATCGTATGAAATGCCAACGCTGCAGATTTAGCTTCTGTCAGATTGGAGTGAAAAATAGATGCAGTATGTTCATCTGTGCCGGCTCCAAGTATGACAAAATCAAAACCTTGTTGATCGATAAAGTTACGCTTCAATTCTTCTTGATATTTTTCGATAGACAGTTTGGGTTCTGATACATCCGTTTGAAAGGGATAAAACTGAGCGGGAATGGTAGTCAGTCCCAATCGGCTGGCTTCACCAAAATTACTTTCTTTATTTTCAAATGAAACCCATCGTTCATCTACCCAAAAGAAGTTTACTTTATTCCAATGGTAGAATTGAGAAGCCTGATTGATCAACTCTTTAAAAAATGGTGCCGGAGAAGATCCGCCTGAGACCGCCACATTGAAAACGCCTTTTGTAGAAATGCTCTGATTGGCAACTTGAAAAAAATGGATTACCAAAAAATCAAAAGCCTCCTTGCGTTCCCAAAAGCGCTTAATTTCCATTGGTCCAAATTGCGTTTACTTCCAGAAGAGACTCAACCACAGAAATAGAATCTTGTTGCTTCCAATACAAATTCAAGGATTGCGAATTGCGTGCAATGAAATTCAATTGGGTTTCTTTGGCTGCTTCGAAATCGGTGGTGGCATCGCCTACAAACCAACACTTTGATGGCGTGAGTTTGTATTTTTCAATCATCTCTAAAACAATCTGAGTTTTAGAACGAGGTATGCCGCATACTTCTTTAAAATATTTTGTTAAACTGCGTCTTTCAACAATTTGCTTAAGTTCCTGTTCAGGTGTTCCTGAGGCTACGAAACACAAACATTGTTGATGGATGGATTGAAGAAGCTCCAATGCACCCGGTACAAAAGGTGACTGAACCACTTTATCAAAAGCAAGATTTGAAAACTCTTTACCCAACTCCTGACTCTCAGATTCTGAAAGCGGTTGATGCAAAAGATTTTCGTAGATCCATTCAAATTTCTTGTAGCGCGATACTCCTTGATTCTGCAAGTGATGTTGTTTGACCGATTCTTGCAAGTGTGGGTATTGTTTAAATAATTCGACAAACGCCTCTGTCTTTACATCGGCAGATTCGAGTATCACTCCATCAAAATCAAAAAAAACAGCTTGGGGAAATGATTTCACGCTACGCACTTTTTTCGTTGTGAATCATTTCGATTACCTGAATGAGCCCCTGCCCCATATCGACATATTCATTTGAAACGAGCTTCTTGCCAATCTTTGGTGTGAATGTGTAAGGCGTGACCGAATAATGACCGGATGCTGCACCATGCGTATTCTTAAACTGAATCTTGACTTCTTTACCCAATATCTCGCCAAACATGTTGAACAAGTCTAAAATTGACAAGCGGTCGTTGCCTGTTAATGTGAGAAGTTTGTTTGCGTAGGCATCGTCCATCGCTTTAGTGCTTAGCAAGGCAGCATCCTGAACGTGAATGTACTCACGCTTATCGTCCTGTGAGCCTTCGTAGATGATTTCTTCATCTTGCATCACTTTCTTCAAAAGACGATACACGCCATTGGATTCATTCGTGCGCGTTCCGTACAAGCTTCCAAATCGTATGATTGTATAGGACAGGCCATAGCGAGAACTGTACTCTTCAATATAATTTTCGCAGGCTTGCTTGCTGCATCGGTAAAAGCCTCCGTGCGTGCTGTATACATATACAGTGCTACCAAAAATGAATCGCTTCACTTGCGACTTTTTGCAAGCTTCCAACAAATTCACCGTACCCAAAATATTTACCTCAACTGTTTCGCGCGGCTTATCTTTTGCTTCATTCAAATCAGCAAGTGCGGCCAAATGGTAAACCACATCAAATTTTTGCTCAAACAGTTGATCCAAAAATGTTACATCGAGAATGCTGCCCACCACCATTGTTTGGCGAGACTGCAAATAGATGGAGGGAGTTCTATCCAGAATGGTCACATCATGACCGGTATCAGTAAGTGCATCCGCAACATGACTGCCCAAAAATCCTGATCCACCGGTAACTAAAACTTTACTCATTATTCTTAAAATAATTAATCAAATTGATAGCTGACTCTAACTCCATGTTGGTGCGTGTCTCCAAAGTAAAAGTGCCAACATGAGGTGTTAAAACTACATTCGACAATTGTGTGAGCGGCCCTGCATACGGTTCCTGATCAAAAACATCTAGATACGCACCTGCGGATGGGTTCGCAACTAAAAACTCGTACAAAGCCTCCTCATGAATTAAATCACCTCTCGAAGTATTTAGGATAAGCACATGACTTTTCATTTTTGCCAGTGAGTCGCTATTCAATAAACCTTTCGTTTCAGAAGTGGATGGGATATGTAAACTGATAATATCCGACTGACTCCAAATTTCATCGAGGTTATTCACACGTTGACCTATAGATGCATCGATCGGTGATGGATAGAATGGATCGCAAATCAAAAGTTTGCACGAGAAACCATTCAACATACGCGCCACTGCCTGCCCCACTTTTCCAAAGCCAATGATGCCTACTGTTTTATGAGAGATATTCACTCCCATCTTCTTTTCCCACTTGCCTGCAACCAACAGTTGGTGTTGTGAAACGATCTTTCGCGAAAGCGCCAACAAACCGGAAATGGTTAATTCAGCTACGGCTGTTACATGTACCTGTGGTGTGTTGAACAACGAGATGTTCATGGCCTTCAAGGCTACTTTGTCGATGCCATCTGTGCCTGCACCACAACGTGAAATTACTTTTAGCTTTGGCAATTTATCCAACACACTTTTGGGATACGATTCGGTACCGGCAATTACGCCATCTTTATCCGCCATTAATTCGATGGTCTCCTCCGGAGTTAATTTGCGTTTGAGGGGATTGATCAGATATTCAATACCCGCTTCTTTTAACCGATCGAGCGGCTCGCTGCTTTCGGTGGCAAAAGAAGAGGTGGAGATGAGGATTTTCTTCATGATTTTAATTGATTGCAATTTACCATTCCCATGGAGATTTTTTAATTCGCTCAGCCACATCAGCGGGGTTTTTCAACCACCATTCCGAAATACCTAAGTCGAAGTGGGTATGGATGTCTCTGCCTGTTACCCAAGTGCGAATAATGGGTAGAGATTTCTTGCCCATCCACCACCATGGGCTTACACCATCACGGCTCTGAACGGTTTGCTTTCTAAAAGCCCAAACTCCCTGATCGTAGTAATAGGCTTTGGGGTATGATTGACGCTCTGTGGAAACATTTCTGTTTTTATCTCCATACGGTTCTAAAATTCCGGCCTCGTTGATCGACATGGCTCTTAGCGGGTGGTCATCTTGGGCTTCCCACACAGTCATGCACGAATCTAAATCCAAGCGCTCGTCTAATTGCGTGAGGCAATGATCAATAATCTTTCCGTCAACCATCACCGTATTTCCTAAAAGCAAGACTACATTCTGAAGGTTCTTTTCACGAGCATCGACATATTCAACTGCATGCTTGATTACATCGCCATGATTGATCGAATCACCACCCAGTTCGTCTGGTCGTTGAATAATTTCAGCACCATATTTGGTACTCGCTTCCGCTATTTCGGCACCATCGGTTGATACATAAACCTTATCAATTTTAAGAGCGTCTAACGAAGCTTTGATTGGGTAATAAACCAATGGCTTGCCTTCAACCTCATATACATTTTTGTTAATGATGGATTTGCTTCCAGCGCGTGCAGTAATAATGGCTACGTTCATTTTCTTATTAGTTGTTTTATTTACTTGTAACAAATGTTAAGACTAGATTCTACAAAAGTAATTTTAATTGATGGATTTAATGGCATATAAAAATTGACCTTGAAACTATCCCAGATTATTCATGTTACGAAGAACCTTTTGAGCGCGAACAGTCCATGTAAAGTTGTTTTCAAAATTTTGATAGGCCTGATGAGCCAGTTCATTCCGTAAAGCGGGATCTTGTAAGCGAAGGATAGCCTCTTTCCACGCTGATACTTCAGCGGCAGGCACGAGGATCGCATTTTTTTCATTGAAAACCTCGCGCAGCACGGGCAGGTCAGAACAAACAATCGCTTTGGCCGCAGCCATATATTCAAAAATTTTAAGTGGCGACATATACCCGCTTGTATTCTTTCCACTTTTTACTGATGTATCTGTTTGATAAGGGGCCAAAACAACATCAAACTGTCGAGTCAGTTCGTTGGCTGCATACGGAGCCACGAATCCATAACATTGAACATTTCTTGGGAATTCCGCTAAACTTAAGTTCTTTATAATTGCAGACTGATCTCCACCTACTATGTGAAAATCCATGTCGGGCAACTCCTGTGCTAACCGAAGCAATAAGTCTAGGCCACGGCCACGCTGGATCGAGCCTACATATCCAATCTGCAAGAGCCCCTGCCCTTTCGAAAGTGACATCCTGTTGGGTGAGTCATTTGGTGGAATCGATGCGCCATCGTGCAAAACTTGAATTTTTGAATTCAATAACTCCGGACACTCAGAAACAATTATTTGTCGCAGCTTGTCTGAAATTACGATCAACTTCCGCATGGAACGCGAATGAATGATTCCCTTAAATGCAAATTTAAAATGCCGAGGAAGTGTATGAACCGGGTTATGTGTTTCAAAAGAAAATGACTTACAAAAAAATGAACACAAATAGATAGAGAAGAAAGAGCGACCAAAAACAAAATCAGGTTTCCATTGCCAGTAAAGGGCGAGTGAATAAATCGCATGAAAAAATAGTAAACCCGGAACTCTAGGCATTCGGTTTTGCTTTACGCGAAAACTATTTTTCACACCATAGTGGTCAAAAATATTCTGCTCTATATGCTCACCCTTCAATCCTACCAACACTACATCATGGCCAAGTGAAGCAAATGACTCACACATTTTCATTACATGTACACTATTGGCAGACTGAGATGGAAGAATTGAATCGGACAGGTATAGAATTTTCATCGCTCCGGATAGCTTTTAAGATTGTTGCTGGGTTTTTAAAGCAAACTGAATCATCTGATGAACATTCACCATCTGCTCTTCGCGAGAATATTTCAAACGTTCGTCATCTTTTATATTTTTTCGGAATTGAATTCGGAATTCGCTGGAAGACAAAAACTGAACAAATTCGAAACTATCGAAATCGATGCGTTGATTGGTTTTCTTTAATACCTCAGAAATATATCCACCCAAATTATTGAACAGAACAACCGGTAATCCAGTAGCGATGTAATCATATAACTTACTAGAAGGAATATGCGGATATTCTTGATATTCGGAGTGAATCAGTGCATCATAGAGTATAACTTCTGCAAACAACTGATCGATCGAAACCGGTTTGATCAGATTACAAGTAACATACTCACTTTTTTCAGTCGCTTTTTGCAGTGCTTGAAATGCCTGCGGTAGACATCCATAAAAGTCGATGGAAACAGCCAGTTGATGCTGAGATGCAACCGTCACCAATGTGTCGAGGTGTTCCGGCAAATTCTGGGAGTAATGCACATATCCCCAATAAGCCAATCGAATCGATTGATTTGTTGGTAGATTGTAATTGTTAGCGATGAATGTATTTTTAAAGTAACCATTTTCAATCACAAAGCCTTTCTTATGTATCCAACTGCCTATGTGTTTAACGCTTTGAGGATGGACACTACTAAATGCGGAAATTGTAGAGGTCAATATTAACTCAACCGATTTTTCGGAATGAGTGAACAAATCTAAAAAGCGAGTCACAAAAGTTCCTCCTGATTTCACTCGCACAGAACCTTCGCTTGTCCATTCATCCCGGTAATCAACACACCACGGGAGCTTAAATCGCTGACTGATTACCTCGCCAACCCACAGTCGATTAAAGGGTCCAGCGGTTACAATAAGCAAATCAAATTTTAGCTGCTCGAATTCCGAACTCATGCGATGCAAGTACGCGGCATTTACATGATCTAATCCGGTAAATCGCACCAGATACTTGATCCAAGAAATCCTACTCCATCCGTTGGGAGATTGCGGAATTGTATGAATGACTAAGTCATCCGTACTTGAAGAGTGAATCGATTGTTTTAGTGTTTCGGCATCAGCTAATGTAAATACATGTAAAGAATATTCTTTTGCCAACTCCTTCAAAAAAGCAAAATTTCGATTGGACGAAGTTTTAATGATCGGTGGCAGGCTATCTGCCACATAGGCTATTCTCCATTTCTTATTAGCAGGCCGTATACTCATGAATTAGAAACTATCTTTTTTGATCATCTTATCTAAACTATCCTTAAAACTTGTTAGTTGGCGAAGATTAGATTTTGATTGCACCAAGGTAGCTAGGCAATTTACGATTTGATCTGATTCTGGCTTCAATAATCCAATTGCTTTACCTTCTTGAATTAAATCATCAAAAGAACGCAAACCTACCTCTTCCAAAATTAATGTAGGCACTCCCATCAAGGTGGATTCTATAACAGAACCAGAGAATTTAGAAAGATGCACGGCTGCCTTACTGAGTAAAGTGGGAAGTGGCAACTCCGAAGCTGCCTGTAGTTCTACAAATTCAACTAATTGATACTTGAGCAACAAATCCTGAATCTCTTTACGCTCTTCTTCTGTTGTTCTGGGATGCAGTCGAATCCACCAGGAATACTGATTCTTCGTCTTGGCAATCGTCTCCAGTAAATAATTATCCAGTGGTGGCCGCAAGGGTTGATGAGTGTAAATCATCATAGGCTTGTCCAACGCTTCCAATTGCGGATACACCTGAGCATTTGTTGCTTCAATTAGCCAAGGATTACCTGATAGCTTCACTTGAATGGAAGGCACAGATGCAAATTGTCTACTTAAATAGGTAAAGGTGGATTCGTCCCACACCCAAAATTCACTAGGTAATAAGTGATAACCAGTTGGCGGCAGGTATGAGAATGTATAAGCAGTATGAAGTTGGCTTATCGTGCCATGCTGCATATCAATCGATCTTATGCCAAGCTCTTTGGCAGCCATGTTCATACCAAACATTTCGTTAGAGTAGTAGCATAAGCCAAAAGCGACAGATGGATTGGTTTGCTTAAAGAGATATAAATAAAATTTCTTCCACGCATTTATCGCTAGTAATGCTTTACTTAGCCTAGTCTGAGATACTTTCGCATAAGAAGGAAAGTAATGCTCTACCTGTTGGATAAATTTCTTAAACTCTTCATCTTTCAAAAGGGACTGCCATTCTTCCTGAAAAGAAATTTTTGATTTATAAAAATCAACCAACATTTTCCCTTCAATTATATCTTGCGGAGCTTCATTGCCCATGGGTCTATTACAACTCACTAATACTGCTGATGTATTTTTTTGCTTGAGATACTCAATCATCGGAGTAAAATACCGATTAATCAACCTGCCATTCCACTTAACTTCATGGGTGTAAGCACCGGAAAAAACAAACTGAGCAGGTTTAATTTTAAGCGAAGCGCGATACGAATAGATAAGTAGTTTCCATTTAACAAACCGCATACCTCTTTTCCACAAGCTAAGTTTGGCGTTTGTTTTAGAATGTCTTTCGCTTTTAAATTCATATAAGAATATCTGATTCTTTAGTATAGGCCAAAACTGTATACCTGCTACAATCCATTTATCAACCGGAAACGAGCTCTCCAAGCGGAGAATATGATCCATTAATTCTTTGCGTCTCTCAAATTTCATTGTACCACTTTTTATTTCTTGCCAATAGAATGACAGATACAATAAGGAGAAAAATTGTAATTATCGCTTTTATGATAAAATTCAAGTCAACAACACCATATGCAAGTGCAGTGGCGCATATGGTTATTACAAGCCATATTTCCGGATAGTATTTAACCGGGTTTACTTCTTTAAATACTTTAAAATAAAATCCTGAATAGCCCATGTACATATACGAAATGTAAGTAGTGTAAGCGGCAGCCTCAAAACCCCAAATCGGTATGGCTACCAGATTCATGGCAACATTACTAACACCTGCAATAAATGAAACCCGCCAAAGAATTTTAGTTTTTTCCGTATAAAGTAATTTTGAGTTGGCTCCAGCATACATGGGGCGGTAATTAAATGCCATTACCATTATAATGCCCAAGTGAAAAGATTGCTGCAAGCTTTCATTACGAA